>NZ_JARVII010000018.1:0-56787 GCF_029813755.1 Ottowia cancrivicina
ATTAGCCGCTGGGACTGGACGCATAAGCTAACCATGATTTCATGCAGCGCTTCTGGCTCCATGACGCTGGAAGATGGGCGCAAAGCGCGCTGGGGAATTAGACCCAGCCGCGCGGCTCTCATCAGAATTGATGGAGGAGACTACCAGGAATACTTCTTCTTTTGCTCGAAAGCGGATTGCGGTTTCTCACCATTCTGGTGACAGGCGGCCATTTCAACAATTGCCTTCAAGCGCAGTGCATGAAGGCAATTTTTTTGGAGACGATGACACGCATAAGCCCCAATGCCCCGCCAGAAATCCGCACAATGAATATTCAATACCGGAATCAGAAGTCTTTGCTCATTCAACAGTTTCCCGCAAAATAGGTTCGGAAGCGCTGACAGCTCGATGGAGATAAACCGTCATGAATTCAAAATGGCTAGTCTGCCTGCCTTTCATTATGACGCCTGGCGTCATGTCCTTGGCCCAAGAAATGCCTGTTCATGATACCTGCGTGGATATATTGGAAGAGGACTTTGCAGACGACACGATCACGCTATGCCCATCGCCATTGCCGCCGATCGAAACGATTCAGGTGGAAGGTTACAGTGAAAGCGAAAAGGATGCAGGAGAGCCGGACTGCAATACATTTCATCCGGACGCTGCCACAGTGCGGCGCTATTTCTCAAAAGCGCGGCAAATCAGCGGCCAGGACTGGATGCATACGCTAACCATGGTTCCATGCAGCGCTTATGGCTCTATGACGCTGCAAGGCGGACGCAAAGCAGAATGGAGCGTTAGCCCCAGCCGCGCAGCTCTGATCAGGATTGATGAAGGGGCAAACCAGGAATACTTCTTCTTTTGCTCGAAAGCGGATTGCGGTTTTCCACCATTCTGGTGACAAGCGGCCATTTCAACAATCGCCTTCATGTGGTGCGTGAAGGCGATTTTTATTGGGATAATGGGGCCAAAATTTGCATATACAGACCATGCAGATTGACTTTTTTTGATATGCCATGACCTCTACTTCCGTCGCTATTGTTGATTACGGCATGGGCAATCTGCGCTCCGTGGCGCAAGCCGTGCTGCATGCCGCACAGGGTCTGCCCGTGAGCGTGGCCGTTACCAGCCAGCCGCAGGCCGTGCGCGATGCCGCGCGCGTCATCCTCCCCGGCCAGGGCGCCATGGGCGACTGCATGGCCGCCTTGCGAGCCAGCGGCTTGCAAGAAGCCGTGCTGCAAGCTGCTGCCAGCAAACCGCTTTTGGGCATTTGCGTGGGCATGCAAATGCTGTTGGAGCACAGTGCCGAAGGCCACACCGCCGCTGGCACGCCGGGGCTGGCACTGCTGCCGGGTGAAGTGCTGAAATTCGACTTCGCGGGCCGCCGCGCGCCTGACGGCAGCGCCTGCAAAGTGCCGCAAATGGGCTGGAACCGCGTGCGTCCCTGCACGCATTCAGGCATCCGGCACCCGCTTTGGGAAGGCGTGCGCAACCTGCCCGCGCCGGGCGAAGGCAGGGCCGCCGGGGCCGAAGAAGCGGATGGCGGCGAGCCGTGGTTTTACTTCGTTCACAGCTACTACGCCTGCTGCGCCCGCGCCGAAGACGTAGCGGGCCAGACCGAATATGGCGGCCTGCGCTTTGCCAGCGCCATCGCGCGCGGCAACCTGTTCGCCACGCAGTTCCACCCCGAAAAAAGCGCGGAACAGGGCTTGCGCCTGTTTCGCAATTTCCTGCGCTGGAATCCGTGAAGGCCGCGAGGGCGGCGCTCATTCAGCAGCGCGCCCGGAAAACGGACGAGTAAATGACTGCGCCTGCTCGCATTGCGCAGGGCATCTTGCGCCTTTCAGCATCCACATTCAGCGGGCCTGTGGAGCCGAGACTGCCAAGAATAAACACTGGTTTTTCAGGTGTTTTTTCAGGTTTGCAGTGATGCTTCCTTGATTTTTTGAATAGACTGCGGATTTTCGGGTCATAGGCATATCTTTGCAGGATTCTCCAAATAAGCAGACAAATTTTCCGGCCTGGAATTCCCAGCAATATTCTGAAAATATCCATGAAGTATTCCGGCTTGGTATTTCATTGGGCAGCAGCGCCCGTCGCGCCCATGACCGGGCAAGCCCTGAACGGCCAGATGCGCCCCCCCCCAGTGCCAGCTGCGATAAAGTCGCCGCCGCCATTGGAGGCCAAGACAGCCGCGCCAATGGCAGGCAAAACCGGTGGCGGCGGCCTGCGCCGAAATCTGTGAAAGTGCAGACGCCCATTCAACGCCTTATTCGCTTTCATTCACCCCGTTCATTCAACCCGCTCAGGAGATTCAACATGGAAAACAATGCGCTCATTCAATACGGCTCCACGCAAGACAGCCGCACTTTCCACGCCGTGCGCCAAACCGAGCAAATCTGCGCATGGACGGTGCTGGGCATTGGCGGCTTTTTGCTGCTCGTGCTCATTGCCAATGTGCTCGGCTCGTTTTTCAAACATGGCATAGGCGAGGCCATTTTGGCGCTGCTGCTTGTGGGCGTGGTGCTGTGCCTGGTCTTTGTGGGCGTTACCAAGCTGCTGGAGCTGCTGGTTTTCAAGCCCTGGAAGGCCGTGCGCTACAGCGCCTGCGCCAAGCGCATGGCCGCCGAGGCGCAGCAAAACGGCCTGCGCCCCGTCGCCGCCCATCAGTGGACATGGCCGCAGCCCGGCGTGCTGGCGCTGGACAGGCAGAACAACGCGCTGTTCGCCTGTGTCTGGGGCAACGGCTACGAGCGCTTGCTGCTTTCGCCGCGCGAAGTCATTGGCGTGAAGGTGGAGCGAGAGTCTGAAATCCATACCGATACGAAGCATGGCGGCAGCTTCGCCATCTTTTCCTCCGGCGGCTGGGGCTACCAGTTCGGCAGCCGCTCCAAGTCCAAGTCCGTCACCATTGAGCGCGCTTTTCTGGAGATTCACTACCAGCGCGAAGGCGCGGCCGCGCCCGGGTGGGTGGCCGTTCCTTATGGCGAGGAGCGCCGCGAGGCCGATTCAATGGCCGTGGCCATCCAGCAATGGCAGCGGCAGTAAGCCAGTCTGCCGGCCATTGGCGTGTTTCTTGCAGGAAAACACTCATTGCGCCCGCTGGCGTGCGCGCCAGAATGCACCGGTTTTCTCTTCTTTCCCAGCAGCATCCATGCTTCTCATCCCCGCAATTGATCTGAAAGACGGCCACTGCGTGCGCCTCAAGCAAGGCGACATGGCCCAGGCCACCACCTTCAGCGAAGCGCCCGCCGACATGGCCGCGCACTGGCTGGAGCAAGGCGCGCGCCGCCTGCATCTGGTTGATTTGAATGGCGCCTTTGCCGGCAAGCCGCAGAACATGGCGGCCATTCGCGCCATCTTGCGGCAAGTGGCGGGCCAGGCGCCCGTGCAGCTGGGCGGCGGCATCCGCGATCTGGACACCATTGAAAAGTACCTGGACGCGGGCATCAGCCACGTCATCATCGGCACCGCCGCCGTCAAAAACCCCGGTTTTCTGAAAGACGCCTGCGCCGCGTTTGACAGCCACATCATCGTGGGCCTGGACGCGCGCGAGGGCAAAGTGGCCACCGACGGCTGGAGCCGCGCCACGCACCACGAAGTGACCGATCTGGCGCGCAAGTTCCAGGACTGGGGCGCGCAAAGCATCATCTACACCGACATAGGCCGCGACGGCATGCTCACCGGCATCAACATCGAGGCCACCGTGCGCCTGGCGCAGGCGCTTTCCATCCCCGTCATCGCCTCCGGCGGCCTGTCTTCGATGAGCGACATCGAACAGCTCTGCGCCGTGCAGGGCGAAGGCATTGAAGGCGTCATCTGCGGCCGCGCCATCTACAGCGGCGCGCTGGACTTTGCCGCCGCGCAGGCCCGCGCCGACGCGCTGTGCGCCAGCGCGGACAAGCCAGCGAGCGGCGCGACCCGCGCGTGAGAGCCTGCTCGCAGCCCAGCCTTCATGCACCGGGTTCAGGTTCAGCGCCTCATTTAGCTCCTCTTTTCATGGCATGAGGTCCTAGTAAAACAAGCGCGGGGCAGCTTTTCGATACCTCTGAATTCGCTCCTGTTTCTGATGTTTCATGGTGCTTGCCAGAAGCTGGCTGCCGCCTGCCGCCAAGGGTGAAATGCCCGTGCGGGCCAAGTTGTCCGCTTCTTGATCCTCCAGATAACCTGTTCACACCCCGTTCGCAGACGCCAGAAGCGCAAACTCGGGCGGTCTGCGGCCTTGCAAGCCCTCGCCGGGCTGCAAATTGAATGCAAGTGAGCTGTGCGTGGAGCACAAGCCCCGTTTGCACCTTGCTGCTCCATCCTGATGCGCCGCCCCTGGCGGTCAGACTTTGCGGCCAGATGCTGAACAGGTTCCGGTTAAGGCGGGCCGTCAGTCCGCGCGGCGATGGCGGGCAAGAAGGCCATGTCCGCTTCAGGCCCGAGGCCGCAAGCCCAGCCAGCGCCAGACCTCCAGCATGGCCAAAGCCAGCGATCTGGCCGCCCCTTTATCTTTGTTGTCCCTTTCACCGCCATGTCTGAAGCACACCGCAACGCCCTCGTTCTGTTTTCCGGCGGGCAGGACTCCACCACCTGCCTAGCCTACGCCCTCACGCGCTACGAGCGCGTGGAAACCATCGGCTTTGACTACGGCCAGCGCCATCGCGTGGAGCTGACGCAGCGGCTGGCCGTGCTTGCTGCGCTGCGCCAG
Source organism: Ottowia cancrivicina (assembly GCF_029813755.1). NCBI lineage: Bacteria > Pseudomonadati > Pseudomonadota > Betaproteobacteria > Burkholderiales > Comamonadaceae > Ottowia > Ottowia cancrivicina. The sequence continues at coordinate 4,673 of NZ_JARVII010000018.1, forward strand.
CGCTTTGCGGCCTGGAGCGGGCGGCTGGGAGAGGACCACGTGCTCGATTTGCCCGTGCTCGGCCAGATCAGCGACACCGCCATGACGCGCGACATCGCCATCGAAACACAAGCTGGCGGCGTGCCCAACACCTTTGTGCCTGGCCGCAATTTGCTGTTTCTCACCCTGGCGGCGGCGCTGGCCTGGCGGCGCGGCCTGAGCGTCATCGTCACCGGCGTGTGTGAAACCGATTTTTCCGGCTACCCCGATTGCCGCGACGACACCATGAAAGCCCTGCAAGTGGCGCTCACCCTCGGCATGGACCGCCGCTACGTCATCGACACCCCGCTCATGTGGCTGGACAAGGCCGCCACCTGGCAGCTCGCACACGATTTGGGCCAGCAGGCCGACCCCGCAGGCGGCGGCGCAGACCTGGTGCGTCTGATTACCGAGCACACCCACACCTGCTACCTGGGCGACCGCACCCATCGCCACCCCTGGGGCTGGGGCTGCGGCCACTGCCCCGCCTGCGAGCTGCGCGCCCGGGGCTGGGCGAAATACAGCCAGCCGCGCTCAAGCAGCTGATCGCACCTGGCTCGTAGTCGGGCTATGAACAGCTTCCAGGGCCATCTTTAGCTCCTGAAAGCAAAGCTGGACGTGTCTTGACTGATGGTCTGCCCCAAGGTTCAGGCACCAGGAAAGCAGAAAAAGGCTTTTTCCGCTTCTTTATCAATAGCATGGTGTCTTGGCGGAATGTGCGCCAATGCCGTTTCAATGCGCCTTGAATCCGCTCCTCTTTTTAATGCGCTGGTTTGCGGCGGACTGTCTCGATGCCGCCTAGAATCTGGCTGATTCAACCAGTTGGGCCAGGCCGTGCGCCTGGCCTGTTTTTTCGCAAGGAGACCACACATGACTGCCGCCATGCCGGCCGCGAGCGCGGCCACTGTGGGCTTGTTTGAGGCCAAGACCCGTTTGTCCGAATATGTCGCCCGCGCCGAGAGGGGCGAAGAAGTCATCATCACCCGGCACAACAAGCCCGTGGCCCGCATCGTGCCCATGACGGCTGAAGCGCCCGCGCGGCCCGTGCCGCGTTTTGTGCAGCGCACGTTCCAGATGGGACTGCCGCAGCAGCCAGACGCCGGGCTGGCAGGCGAGCTGGACGTGCAGGCATTTTTGGCGCTGGACGCCCGGCTCAATGCCGAGTGGCAAGCGCAGCAAAAACAGCCGCTGCGCTGTTCTGGCCGCTCCAGGCATGCGGCGCAGCAGCCCGCCGCCAGCGCAGATGCCGCAAGCAAAGCCGCCGCAGATTGAGACCGCGCCGTGAAGCTGCCTGATACCAATGTGCTGGTTTACAGCGTCAATGCCAGCAGCCCCCAGCATGCGGCGGCCACAGTCTGGCTGGAGCAGGCGTTTGCCAGCCAGGCCGTGGCCTTTGCCTGGAATGCGCTGATTGGCTTTGTGCGCATTGCCACGCATCCGCGCGTGATGCCCGCGCCCCTGTCGGTGGCCGAGGCCACAGGCGTGGTGGACGAGTGGCTGGCGCATCCGCATGCCGTGCTGGCGCAGCCGGGCGCCCGCCATGCCGATTTGTTTTTCAAGCTCTTGCTGCAATGCGGCGCGGGCGGCAACCTGACCAATGACGCCCACCTGGCCGCGCTGGCCATTGAGCACGAAGCCGCCGTGGGCACGTTTGACGCCGATTTCCTCCAGTTCAGGGGCGTGCAAGTGGACTTGCTGCGCCCTGATTCTTTTTCTTCACAACAACCATGACGACCCATTCAGTCCCCCATATGTCCGTGGCGCAAATCCGCCAGACTTTTCTCGACTTTTTCGCTGCGCGCGGGCACACCATCGTGCCTTCTTCGCCGCTGGTGCCTGCCAATGACCCCACGCTCATGTTCACCAACAGCGGCATGGTGCAGTTCAAGGATGTGTTTCTGGGCGCCGACAAGCGCCCCTACAACCGCGCCACCAGCGTGCAAGCCTGCCTGCGCGCGGGCGGCAAGCACAACGATCTGGAAAACGTGGGCTACACCGCGCGCCACCACACTTTTTTCGAGATGCTGGGCAACTGGAGCTTTGGCGACTATTTCAAGAAAGAAAGCCTGCAATGGGGCTGGGAGCTGCTCACGCAGGTCTACAAGCTGCCGCCCGAGCGCCTGCTGGCCACCGTCTATCACGAAGATGACGAGGCGTATGACATCTGGACGAAAGTCATCGGCCTGCCGCCCGAGCGCGTGATTCGCATCGGCGACAACAAGGGCGGCAAATACAAGAGCGACAACTTCTGGATGATGGCCGACACCGGCCCTTGCGGCCCCAGCAGCGAAATCTTCTACGACCACGGCCCCCACATCCCCGGCGGCCCTCCCGGCAGCCCTGATGAAGACGGCGACCGCTTCATCGAAATCTGGAACCACGTGTTCATGCAGTTCGAAATGCATGAAGACGGCAGCGTCACCCGCCTGCCCGCGCCCTGCGTTGATACCGGCATGGGGCTGGAGCGCGTGGCTGCCATTTTGCAGGGCGTGCACAGCAATTACGAGATTGATTTGTTTCAGGCGCTCATCCGCGCCGCCGCTCGCGAAGTGGGCGTGCCCTTCAGCATGGACGTGCCCAGCCTGAAGGTGATTGCCGATCACATCCGCGCCTGCTCTTTTCTCATTGCCGACGGCGTCATTCCCGGCAACGAAGGGCGCGGCTATGTGCTGCGCCGCATCATCCGCCGCGCCATCCGCCACGGCTACAAGCTGGGGCAGAAAAAGCCTTTCTTCCACAAACTGGTGCGCGACCTGGTGCAGCAAATGGGCGCGGCCTACCCGCGCTTGGCCGAGCAGGAAGCGCGCATCACCGAAACGCTCAAAACCGAGGAAGAGCGCTTTTTCGAAACGCTGGCCCACGGCATGGAAATTTTGGATTGGGAAACTTCAGAGGCAAAAACCATAGAAAACTGGTTGCACTCCGAGGGATATAAAAAAGTAAATTTCCAGCCAGGCCACGACGTTTTAGGTGGCATTTGGTATGAGGCTTTTGAAAAGGATGGCTACACGCAACTAGCCCTCTTTTTAACTAGCGATGTGAATGAGGAGCGTGCGCTTTCCCTATTTGGTGAAAATGGTTTAGCAAAAGAATCATTTTCTCGATGGAGTCAATATGAAACGTCCCTTCCTTTGAGAAAAGACTTGCTTGTTATAGCTGCTCCAAAAATTGACTCGGACGTAAAAAATATATTTGCAAAATTTCAAACATCTAACTCTGAGAGGGTTCGGCTCAAAGAATTGGCTGATTCAGAGTTCAGTCAATCCAGAGTGCTACATGGTGATGTCGCCTTTAAGTTGCACGATACCTATGGCTTTCCACTTGACCTGACGCAAGACGTTTGTCGCGAGCGCTGCGTGACGGTAGACGAGGCAGGCTTCGATGCCGCCATGCGACATCAAAAAGAGAAAGCCCGCGCCGCCGGCAAGTTCAAGATGGACAAGCTGCTCGAATACGAAGGCCCGGCGGGCCTGTTCACCGGCTACGACGAAATGGCCCATGCCGCCTGCCGCGTCACCGCCCTGTATGCCGACGGGCAAAGCGTGGGTGAACTCAAGGCGGGCCAGGCTGGCGTGGTCGTGCTGGACGCCACGCCCTTTTACGCCGAAAGCGGCGGCCAGGTGGGCGATGCCGGCCTGCTCACCGCCCCCGGCGTGGTGTTTGAAGTGGCCGACACGCAAAAAATCAAGGCCGGCGTGCACGGCCACCACGGCGCGCTCACGCAAGGCGCGCTCAAGGTGGGCGACGCCGTGCAGGCGCAAGTGGACACGCAGCGCCGCCAGGCCACCATGCGCAACCACAGCGTCACCCACCTCATGCACAAGGCCCTGCGCGAAGTGCTCGGCAGCCATGTGCAGCAAAAAGGCTCGCTGGTCGATGCCGCCAAAACCCGCTTTGACTTCACGCACGGCGCGCCCGTCACGCCCGAAGAAATCGCCGAAATCGAACGCCGCGTGAACGCCGAAATCCTGGCCAACACCGCCACGCAAGCGCGCGTGATGGACATCGACAGCGCCCGCGAAACCGGCGCCATGATGCTTTTTGGCGAGAAATACGGCGACACCGTGCGCGTGCTCGACATCGGCGCCAGCCGCGAGCTGTGCGGCGGCACCCACGTGGCCCGCACCGGCGACATTGGCCTGTTCAAAATCGTCATGGAAAGCGGCGTGGCCGCCGGCATCCGCCGCGTGGAAGCCATCACGGGCCTGAACGCCCTGAACTGGGCGCAAGCCACCGAAAACGCCGTGCAATCGGCCGCCGCCGCCCTGCACGCCCCCGCTACCGATCTGCAAGGCCGCCTGCGCCAAACGCTCGATCACATCAAAACGCTGGAAAAAGAAGTGGCCCAGCTCAAGGGGCGCCTGGCCAGCGCCCAGGGCGGCGAACTGGCCAGCCAGGCCGTCAGCGTTCATGGCGTGCAGGTGCTCGCCGCCCGCCTCGATGGCGCAGACGCCCAAACCCTGCGCGAGACGATGGACAAGCTCAAAGACAAGCTCAAAACCGCCGCCATCGTGCTGGCCGCCACATCCGAAGGCAAAGTGCAGCTGGCCGCAGGCGTCACGCCCGACACCGTGGGCCGCATCAAGGCAGGCGAACTCGTGAACTTCGTTGCCCAGCAAGTAGGCGGCAAAGGCGGCGGCAAGCCCGACATGGCCATGGCCGGCGGCACCAATGCCGCCGCGTTGCCCCAGGCCCTGCAAAGCGTGCAAGGCTGGGTGGCCGCCAAACTGGCTTGAGAGCCTGCTCGCATCGTGGGAGCGAAAAGCGCGGCCTCGGGCGCGGCTTGCGGCGTTGCGACTCATCCCGATCCGCTCTTTCGCCCCTCACGTTCAAATCATGAACAGGTGCTGAAAGCCAGCGCCCGGGGCGGCCAGGCCCGGGCGGCAAGAGAACGGCCAGAAAGGGAAGCCAAAAGGAAAAGCCCAAAAGGAGCCAAAACAATGAGCAAAGGCCGGCGTCGATTGGGTCTTTGCGGGACACGATTGGCACGCCTTGCGCTTGCAATGGCTCTATCAGCCATTGAACATCAAACGCTTTGTCTGCCAGCAGCGCTCCAAACTTTTGGTTCCGCATCAGTTCTTGGTCTCCTTCGCTGGCATGCCGCTGGCATGGCATCAGAGCGAACTTGAGCAGATTGCCGGCGCATCGCACAAGGCCCGTATCCTGCCAAGTGAGTGGCCTATGGCTTGGCTTTGAGTTCCGCGCCCGGGCTGTGACGGTGCACTTTCACGGTCGTGGAATCGGCCATGGCGTATTGCATATCCGGCGGGTTGCTGACGGCATCAAAGAGTTTTTGCCAGATATGGCCTTGCCCCTGTCGCGAAAGCGCTTGAAGACGGTGTTGCATTTGCCAAATTCTTCAGGCCAATCGCGCCAGGGTCTGCCTGTGCACACGATCCACGGCACGGCCTCTGCAAATCAAGCGCTTATTCGCGCCTCTTGGCCCTGCATCGACAGACGTGCCCAGGCAGTGCGGGGTCATTAGCGCTCACTGCTTGTCGCTTGATACTCATCTTTCCATGGCGGGATTGCAGCCATAAGAGGTGATTTTCAACAATCCCTAGTGGAAAGTGCGCAAAACGGCATTTCATACCCCCTGAATTTGCTCCCGCTCTGTCGAAGCCATTACCTGTCCTTACTCGGGCTTACAACGGAGCCATCATCCTGCTGCCCCCGTTTTGCCTAACGATCAATTCTGGTTTGAAAACTTCCGCATGGGCATCTTCCCGAATCTGTTTGCAGACGGTCAGTTTCTCAAAGATGCCGCCAGCCTGAACCATTTTTTGCGCCAAATCACGCCCAACACCGGTGCGTATGATTTGGGCGTGGTATCCGATGCCGTTGCCGCCGTGTTCGACCGCATTGGCGAAGACGTGTTGATTATCCACTCACAAGGCGGCGGCCCAGGTTGGCAGACCGTGCTGAAAAATCCTGAAAAGAGAAAACCGTAGTTTCCTATGAAACCGGCACCGAGTTTGTTTTCCCCGAAAACGAAATGCCGAGCGTTGCCACACCCGCTAACGACGCCGCCAACATTTCACTCTCGCAACCTATCAGTACCGAACGTTTCGCCCTGCTGACCCAAATGCCCATCATCATCTATTACGGTGATTACATTTCGGCAGACAACCCGCATTGGGCATCGCAGCGGTGGATTGAACGCATCCGTATGGCGCAAGCCTTTGCCGACTGCGTAAATCGCCACGGCGGCGACGCGAGCGTTGTGCAGTTGCCTGACATCGGCATACGCGGCAACAGTCATTTCGCCTTTATCGAAGCAAATAACGTGGAAATCGCTGATGTGTTGGAAAGCTGGTTGGAAGAAAAAGGTCTGAAATAAGCAGCCCGCACACGATAAAGCGAGCCTTCCCTTATTTCCAATCAGTCTTCAAGAAGTTCCATGAACCTCGCCATCACCGCAAGAAAAAAGCTTTTTCCTTGCGGGAATTCCGTTGGATTGCTTGAGGAGCCACCGCAGACAGCATTCGCTGGTGCGGCGGGTTTGGGAAGAATTCGAAATAACCCGAGATGACTATTGGCAGCGATAGCCGTCTCTTTTTTTATACGCTGCCACTTTCGGATAGGCGCAGAGCGGCATTTTTAATAATGTTTGCGCAAGGTTTGCCGCCTCGTCCTTCTTCTCCGCTTGATAGGCGGATGGCGGCGGGCCGCCAGTGGCAAAAGGTGCTGAAAAACGAGGCACGGCGGCCATTTCCTTGTCCGTCAGGCACTTGCGCGCGGCATACACGTTTGCCCCCGGCTTTTCCACAGCTTTGCGCCCGCAGGGTGTGAAAAAGCCGGTTTGCTTTGAACAGGTTCTCGCGCCTGGGGCCGCGAGCGCGGCGCTGCCAAAAAAGAAGGCAGCGGCGGCGAATCCTTGGCTTTCAGTCACTTGCGCGCGCCGTACCGGCTTGTCCACGGCTTGCCCACAGCTTTGCGCCCGGCGCGTGTGCAAAACCGCCGCGCCTGGCTGGTGCGCCCCGCCCATTTTTCAGGCAAATCATGCGCTGCCTTGCCGCGCAAGCACTTGCGCGCGCCATACCGGTTTGCCCACGGCTTTTCCACAGGCTTGGGCCTGGGCGATGGGGACAAATGGAGCAAGTGGAACGAGCCGGGCGGAATCGTGCGAAATCGTGCGGGGATAAGCGGCGCGCCGGACGCCGGATTGCCAACAGGCTCTCAATACCCGGCTTTGCCGCCGGGTCTGCGGCGGGCGAACAGGCCTGCTGCGCGCGCGCCCTGGCTGGCAAAGCGCTCGCGGCGCGCCCGTTTGGGATCGACGCGCAGGGGCCGCCAGATTTCCACGCGATCGCCGTCTTGCAAGGCCGCGCCGGGCGCGCAGGGGCGGCCCCAGATGCCGTAGGCCAGCGCGGCGCGCGCGTTTTCAGGCAGCCCTTGCAGCAGGCCGCTGGCCTGCACGGCCTGCGCCAGGGTGGCGTCTGCGGGCAGATGCAGGCGGGCCAGCTGCACCTGGCGCGCGGCGCTGGCCCAGGCGACGGTGACGCCAATGAGGCCGCTGGCGCCGCCGCATGAGGGGGGGCTGGCGGCGCATGAGGCGGATGAGGGCGGCGCGGCGTTCGTCATGGCTGGCCGTACACCTGCTCGGCGCGCTGGATGAAGGCGTCCACCATCGTGGCGGCGATCTTGTCGAACACGGGGCCGACCAGCGCTGACAGCGCCTTGCTGTCAAAGCCGTAGTCCAGCGCCAGCGTCACGCGGCAGGCGCGCTCGCCCGCCTGCCCCACGGGGGTGAAAGTCCACAGGCCATTGAGCGTGGAAAAGGGGCCTCTGACCAGCTGGATGCGCAGCTCGCGGTCCGCAATGTGCGTGTTGTAGGTGACAAAGCTTTGTTTCAGGCCCTTGAAGGCGATGCCGACTTCGGCGGTCATGCCCTTGCCGTCCGCGTCTTGTCCGATGACGCGGCCCAGGCTGCACCAGGGCAGAAATTCAGGGTAGCGGGCCACGTCCCGCACCAGCTCGAACATCTCGTGGGCGCTATACCAGATAAGAACGGATTTGCGGACGGTTTTCATGGAAAATCTTGCGTTTTTCGCGCGCCTGGCCTTCGGCTGGCCTGGGCGTCAAGCCGCAAATTCTAGAAAACCGCAGGGTTTCAGCCTTTTTCCTGCCTTCCCTCCCGCTTTTCATTCAGCCTTTCTTCACGCATGGCCGCCAAGAAAAAAACCGCTTCCAAAACGCCCAACCCCGTCATTGCCAGCAATAAAAAGGCCGCCTTCAATTACTTTTTTGAAGAGCGCCACGAAGCGGGCATGGTGCTGCAAGGCTGGGAAGTGAAGGCGCTGCGCGCGGGCAAGGCGCAGCTGACCGACGGCTACGTGGTCATTCGCGGCGGGGAGCTGTTTGTCATTGGCTGCCAGATCAACCCGCTGGGCACCGCCAGCACGCATGTGCGCCCCGAGGCGGCGCGCACCAAAAAGCTGCTCATGCACCGCGACGAAATCCGCCGCCTGATCGGCAAGGTGGAGCAAAGGGGCTACACGCTCATTCCGCTGAACCTGCACTGGAAAAATGGCCGCGTGAAGTGCGAAATTGCCCTGGCCAAGGGCAAGGCCGAGCATGACAAGCGCGACACCATCAAGGAACGCGAAGGCAAGCGCGAAGCGCAGCGCGCCATGAAGTCGCTCAGCCGCTGACGGCCCGCCCGCCGCCCGCGCCTGCAAGCGGGCCGCAAGGGGCTGCGAGCCGGAATGCAGGCATTTGGAATGCGCAAGGCATGAGCAGAAGACAAGGCGCAAGGGCGTTATTTCGCTTCTGTTCTTATAGCGCATGGTCCTAGTGGAACCTGCGCCGAGCGGCATTTTCAGCCCTTGAATCCGCTCCTGATTTTGATGCCGCTCTGCCTTCTCATGGCGGATCTGCAAGGCGCGCGAAGGCATGGCGGCGGAGCCAGCCAGGGCCGCCCGGCTTTCGCTCCGCGCCGTTTTCTCTGCGCAAGAGGGCAGGGCGGCGGCAAGGCGCGAGCGGGCCAGCCTGTTCGTTGAACCCGCCGTTTCTGAGGATTCCCGTGCCCGCGCAGGCAGGGGGAATGCGAATGGCCCGCACGGCGTAGAAGAGAAGGAAAGGAGAGCTTGGATTTGCTCCTTGATCCATAGCAAGACGTCCTAGTGAAACGGGCGCAGGGCGGCATTTCAGACCCTTAAATCCGCTCTTGTTTCTGATACGGCTGGGCGCAGGGTCTGCCGCCTTGCGGCCCTCTCGGCTCATCCGGCCCATCGCCCTTTACGGCCAGGCGGCGAACAGCTTTCTAGCGCCCGCGCAGAAAGAGCGCGTCCAGCTCTTTCATGGAGAGTTGCCGCCAGGTGGGGCGGCCGTGGTTGCATTGGTCGGCGCGGTCGGTGGCTTCCATCTGGCGCAGCAGGGCGTTCATTTCCGGCAGGGTGAGGCGGCGCCTGGCGCGGATGGCGCCGTGGCAGGCCATGGTGGCCAGGATTTCGTGGTGGGCGCGTTGCAGCACGGCGCTGCCTTCGGGCAGGGGGCCGTGCTGGATGAGTTCGGCCAGCACGGCGCGGGCCAGCGCCACGGGGTTGCCTGCGGCCAGCGGGGCGGGCACGGCGCGCACGGCCAGGGTTTTGGGCGAGAAGGGCGTGATTTCCATGCCCAGCAGGGCGAGCGTGGCGGCGTGCTCTTCCGCAGCGGCGGCTTCTTGCAAGGTGGCGGCGAAGGTGGCGGGAATCAGCAGCGGCTGGCTTTGCACGCGCGAGGCGGCCAGTTGCGCTTTCATGCGCTCGTAAACGATGCGTTCGTGCGCGGCGTGCATGTCCACGATGACCATGCCGGCGGCGTTTTCGGCCAGCACGTAGACGCCGTGGATTTGCGCGACGGCGCGGCCTAATGGGCCGTCTGCTTCGGGGCTGTCCGCTTCGGGGCCTGCCCCGCCCGGCTGTTGCGGCGCTGCGGCGGCTGGCGGGAAGGCGGGCGGCTCGTTGATTTCGTGCCGGGGGCCAGCGCTCATGGCAACCCAGGCTTCGGCCATGCGCTGCGGCGGCACGCGCGGTTCGGGCGGCCAGGCCGCTGGCCGCGCGGCATGCGGAGCCGTGTGCAGCGTCAAGGGTCGCTGTTCGCCCGCGTGGGCGCTGGCCGGGGCGGCATCCGGGGTGTCGCGCTCAACGCTGGCCGTGCCGCCCGCCGCTGCGTCGCCCGCTTGCGCGGCGCGGCTGGCGGCCAGCGCGTTTTCCACAGCGTGGCGCACGGCCTGGTGCACTTGGCGGCTGTCGCGAAAGCGCACTTCGATTTTGGTGGGGTGCACGTTCACGTCCACGCGGGCGGCATCGACTTGCACGTGCAGCAGCCATACGGGCTGGCGGTGGCCGTGCAGCACGTCTTCATAGGCGCTGCGGGCGGCGTGGCTGATGACTTTGTCGCGCACGTAGCGGCCATTGACCCAGGCGTATTGCTGGTCGGCGCGGCTGCGGGCGGCATCGGGCAGGCCCGCGCGGCCCGTTACGCGCACGCCGCCTTCTTCATGCGCCACGGACAGGCTGCGGGCCAGAAAGTCTTCGCCCAGCACGTCGGCCATGCGCCGCGCCAGCGCCTGCTGCGGCGGCAAGCTGGCGGGCTGCGCGCGCCATTGCTCCAGCAGCTTGCCTTCGTGCCACAGGGCAAAGCCCACGTCGGGCCGCGCCAGCGCGTGGCGGCGCAAAGCTTCCACGCAGTGCGCCAGTTCGGTGGCGTCGGCCTTGAGGAATTTGCGCCGCGCGGGCACGCTGAAGAAAAGCTCTTTGACTTGCACGGTGGTGCCGCGCGCGCGTGCGGCCTGCTGCAATTCGCCCGTGCGCGCCTGAAGCTGCCAGGCGCTGCCGGCCCCTTCGGTGCGCGAGAGCAGCGTTGTTTCGGCCACGGAGGCAATGGCCGCCAGCGCTTCGCCGCGAAAGCCCATCGTGCCCACCGATTCCAGATCGTCCAGGCTGGCGATCTTGCTGGTGGCGTGGCGCTTGAGCGCCGTGGGCAGCTGCGCGGCTTCGATGCCGCTGCCGTCGTCTTCCACGGCAATGAGCCGCACGCCGCCGGCCAGCAGGCGCACGGCAATTTGCGTGGCCCCGGCGTCCAGCGCGTTGTCCAGCAGCTCGCGCACGACCGAGGCGGGGCGCTCGATGACTTCGCCGGCCGCAATCTGGCTGATGAGTTCGTCGGGCAGTTCGCGAATGGGGCGGGCAGGCTGGGGACTGTCGGGCATGGAAACCTTTAATGAAAATTCTGTTAGACTGTGTTACTTCAGAAAGGAGTTCCCGATATGTCCAACAGCCACCAAGACAATGTTACCGCTAAAGCGTTCACCTTGAAGTTTCTTGAGAGATATCCGTCTGTAGATGCAGAGCCGCATGAGTGGCTTTGGCAACCTGTAGCAAATAGGAACTCGCTAGAAATTAAAACTGCTACATTTAGCGGAAAAAATCAAGCTGATGATTACACAAACGAGTAATTCTCTAGATTAATAGAAAGACGCTTCTGGCGTCTTTTTTATTTTGTATGATTGTTATTTTTGGATCCGCAGATAATCCCCATACAAGGGAACTATCCGAAAAAATATGTTTGCATGGGGAAAACGCTCTCGTTATCTCGACAGATAAAACATCTCTTCTGGAAACATATGTATCATTAACGGTTAGAAACAACAAAAATAGCCTTGTTATTAATCAAAAAGACATTTCCTGTAACATTGATGAAGTTTCTTCCGCTTTTGTTTGGCAACCAATATTTCAATTTTTTTCATCTGCCAAGAATAATTTCTCGCAAGATGAAAAATTTTGGTTCTTTTCTTGGAGGGATACGCTGAATGGAATATATGCATTACTTGCCAATAAAAATGTCGTGATTAATGGCTCAGTCATAAACACATTGAATAACCAGAATAAATTGATGTATCATTGTTCGCTGATGGGGTTAAGTGTTAGATTTCCAGAATTTTTTATTGGAAATAATAAAAAAGATATATTGAATTTTCTTCTTTGGCATAAAACGTGTATTATTAAGACGTTGCATCAAATGCAATTGGTCGTCCACGATGAGCCGACGATGTTTCTTGCAAAAAGAGTAAATGCGGAGGATTTTATGGACTTTGGCACTGAAGGAGAGTGCCCTATTTTTATTCAAAAATTTATTGAGAAAATATATGATGTGAGAGTAACAGTTATTGGTGATAATTTTATTGCATGCAAGATCGATGCATCCAAATCAGAATATGGAAAAGTAGACTGGAGAGTGTATGATATGGCTCATACGCCACACTCAAAATTTGCTCTTCCAGGCAAGATAAAGAATGACATTCAAATAATAAAAAAGAAGCTCTCTATGGAGTATATGACAATTGATTTTTGTATTGATGCAAGGGGGGATTTTTGGATATTGGATATTAATCCGTTTGGAAAATATTTATGGATCGAGGATGCCATCGGAGAGCCAATAACAGAGTTGCTGGCAAAATATCTAATTAATAGAAGGCGAGCGGAAGCGTCTTTATAAATATTTAATTAATTGTGTTTGGCATTTCCCCCCACGCCTGCCCCCGGCAGCCATGCTGCCGCCAAAGTTCGGCGAAGGCGTCGCTGGCGAGCCAGTGCCATTCGCGTTCACGGGCGGGGCGGATTTCGTCCTGCCAGCCGGCATCGGGCACGGCGGGGTGGCACATGATGAGCGCGCCTTGCGCAGGGGCGGCGGCCAGCCAGGTTTGCCAGCGGCGGGCCAGGGCGGCGGCGTCGCCGTCGAAGGCATAGACGCCGCCCAGGCAGGCGTTTTGCCGCCAGTGCATGCAGTGGCGGTCCACCCAGCGGCCGCCCAGGGCGTGGATGAGGCGCGATTTGGCGTCGGCCAGCAGCGGGCGCGTGCTGCGCAGGGCCACGGGCGGGCCGTAGCGGCGGCGCGCTTCGGCCAGCAGGCGCTCGCGCACTTGCGGAAACTGGTGCACGTGCTGGTGGCCGTCGATGAAGGCGGGGGGCTGGCCGATCTGGTCTTCAAAGGCGTCCATCTGCCGCGCGATGGTTTCTTGCAGCGCGGCGGCGGGCCAGGCGCGCAGCCAGCTGCGGGCCATCACCTGCCCGAGCGTGCCTTGCCGCGCCAGGCCCGTGAGGTCAAAGTGCAGGCCGATGTCGATGCCCGCCTGCCGCAAGGCGGCCAGCTCATCGGGCGCGATGCGGCCCAGGCTCATGAAGCTGGCCGCGTGCACGCGCCCCAGCGCGGCCAGGCGGCACACGGCCTGATTGACGGCGGGCGACAGGCCCAGGTCATCCACGTTGAGGGTGATGTGTTTCATGCCTGAAGGCCCAGAACTTGCCGAGCGCAAAGGTGGCGAGCGTGACCAGCGCGGTGGCGGCCAGCCACGCCGCTTGATAGGCCGCCGGCCCCAGCAGGCGCAGGCCCGCCAGAAACAGCGCGTGATTGAGCGCAAAGCCGCACAGCGAGCTGGCCAGCCAGCGCCACAGGCTGGCGAGCCAGCGCCCGCGCGCGCCCGCATTTGCATCCGCGCGGGTTTGCCGGAAGGTGAACCGGTAATGCCCCGCAAAGCTGACGGCAAAGGCCACGGCAAACGCGCCCACGTTGCCCCACTGCGGCGCCAGCCCGGCGCGCACCAGCAGCACCAGCGCCGCAAAGTGCGTGGCCGCCGCCGCTGCGCCCACCAGCGCGAAGCAGCCCGCCTGCCGGGCGGCGGCGTTCATGGCAGCGCTCATGGCAGCGGCTCCGGCGGCGGCGCGTCTGGCGCACGGCCTGGCGCGTTGTCCGGCCCGCCGCTTTGCCATTCGTAGTCGATCACGTAGATGGGGCGCTGCTTCACTTCTTCATAAATGCGGCCCACGTATTCGCCCATCACGCCCAGGCAGATGAGCTGCACGCCAGCGGAAAACATGATGCCCGCCACCACCGTGGCCCAGCCGGGCACGTCGCGCCCGAACAGCAGCGTGTCGGCCACGATGAACAGGCCGTAGAGCATGGAAGCGAGCGACACCAGCAGCCCCGTGCGCGAAATCCAGCGCAGCGGCTTTTGCGAAAAAGAGGTGATGCCCACCAGCGCCAGCTCCATCAGGCTGGCGTAGTTGAACTTGCTGCGCCCCTGCGCGCGCGGCGGGGCGGCAAAGGGCAGATACACGGTGTTGAAACCCACCCAGGCATACAGCCCCTTCATGAAGCGCTGGCGCTCGGGCAGCGCCAGCAGGGCATTGACCACCTTGCGGCGCATCAGGCGGAAGTCGCCCGCGCTGGGCCTGATTTCATAGCGCGCGTTGTCCTGCATGAAGCGGTAAAAGCCGCGCTTGAGCAGGCGCATCAGCCCGCCTTCGTGCGGGCGCTCGGCCTGAATGGCGGCCACCATGTCCGCGCCGCCCTCGCCCAGCTGGAGCATTTGCGCCAGCACGGGCACGGGGTGCTGGCCGTCGGCGTCCATCATGGCCACCCAATCGCCTTGCGCGGCGGCCAGCCCCGCGCTCAAGGCCGCTTCCTTGCCGAAATTGCGCGAAAAGGCAATAAAGCGCAGCGCCACATGGGCGGGCAGGCGCGCCTGCTGGGCGCGGCAGGCGGCATCCACCGCGTCACGGCTGCCGTCATTGACCACAACGACCTCTTGCCGCCCCGGCCGCTGCCCCAGCCACTCGCACAAAACGGGCAAAAACGCAGCCAGCGCCTGGGCATCGTTATAGACGGGCAGGATGACGGAAAGGGCAATCATGGCGGGGCAGGGCGGCGAAAGCTCCGGAGGCTGCAAGGGCGCAATGCAATGACTCGGCGCAGCGACTCAATGGCAGGCGCCGGCCTGCCAGGCGAAGCGGCAAAGAAAGGCCGGAGCGGGAGCTTGGCAGCATCAGAAACAGGAGCAAATTAAAGGGGGTTGAAAATGGCGTTTGCGCAGATTCCACTAGGACATCATGCTATGGAAGAAGGAGCAAATAAAGGCTGCGCTCACAGCCTGCCCCTGGAACAAGCGCTCAGTCCTGCTTCAGGCAGGCAGGCGGAATATAGGCGCGCCAGCGCACCCGCAGCGGCTCGCGGCCCGGCAGCTTGCCCCACGGCAGCTGCCACTGGCCCTCGCGCACGGCCAGGCCGCGCGCCTCCTCCAGCAGTGGCGCCGAAGGCGTCTTGCCGCCGCCGGGCCACAACATCAGGCTGCCGCAGCGCTGCACGCGCCGCGCGTTCATCCACGGAGAGTAGGCCGGGTCGTCTTCCACCATCACCGAAGGCGGGCCGGGCAGGGCCGAAGCCGCCAGGCCCGACAGCCAGCCGTCGCCGCTCACGCTGTCCAGCGGGCAGCGGCTCAGGGCCTGCCACTGGGCCTGCACGGCCTGCGCCAGCGCGGCCTGCGGCCAGTCCATGCGCGAAGGCTTGCCGCGCCACTGCGCGCCCCAGGCCAGCAGGGCCGCCATCGCCGCCGTCAGCGCCGCCAGCCACACGGCCAGCCCCGCCAGCAAGCGGCGGCCCTGCCGCGCCAGAGCCTGCGGATCGCGCGGCAGCAGGCTGGCCAGCATCAGGCCCGACAGGCCCCACATCGGCATGCCCCACTGGTCATGCAGCCCCACGCCCAGCGCCAGCCCCGCCAGCGTCAGCAGCAAGGCCGGAGCCAGCCCCATGAACCACACGAACAGCAAATCCTCGCGTGCGCGCCGTGGCCGTGAATCAGCCCCGCCCGCCGCAGGCCAGCGCAAACGCGCCCGCGCCAGCAAGGCCAGCAGCGCCAGCGGCGCATGGCTGGCGGCCTGCGCGCCCAGGAAATTCAGCGCGCTGCCGCGCCCGCCGCCGTGCCCCGCCTCCAAGGCGCGCTCATGCGCA
Source organism: Ottowia cancrivicina (assembly GCF_029813755.1). Lineage (NCBI taxonomy): Bacteria > Pseudomonadati > Pseudomonadota > Betaproteobacteria > Burkholderiales > Comamonadaceae > Ottowia > Ottowia cancrivicina. Next base: position 20,459 of record NZ_JARVII010000018.1, read on the forward strand.
TAAACAAAAGGCAGCCAGTCATGCTGCGCCAGCCACAGCGCATGGGGCGAAAAAGCCAGCGCCGCCGCTGCCAGCGCCAGCCACGGCCCCGGCGTGCGCAACAGGCGGCGCGCGGGCGTGGCCAGCATGAACAGCCCGGCGGCGGCCAGCAGCACCGCCACCGAATACTTCACCATCAGCCCCAGCCCCGCCAGCGCGCCCAGCAGCAGCCAGAAAGCCGGGTTTCTCTCCGTCAGCGCCACATGAAAGGCCCACAGAAAACCCGCCCACACGGGCAGCTGCGCCAGGTTGTGGTTGAACTCCAGCGAGGGCAGCGTGTAATAGAACACCGCCAGCAGCAGCGCGCTGCCCAGCGCCGCCTGCGGCGGCTCAAGCACCCGCCGCCCCAGCCGCCATGTCAGCCACAGCGCCAGCGCCACGCACAACTGCCCCAGCAAATACGGCCCCAGCGCGCCAAAACAGCGGAAAAACACGTACAGCAGCCAGGAAGAAAGCGGCGGGTGCTTGTAATAGCCCCACTGCCATTCATGCCCCCAGTAAATGCCCTCCACCACATCCAGCGGAAAACTGGCCGCCAGCGCGGCGGGCAAAGCCGCCCACAATGAAAAATACGCCAGCAACCCCGCCAGCCCGGCGAGCGCCTGGCGACGCGTCAAAATACTTTCCGTCATTGTCCTGCCTGCCCTGATTTTCTTGATGAAAATCAAGACACATTCACTCCATTCAATTTGGCGTCAGGGGCCTTATTCGCCAGAACGCCGGATGGCGCGCGATGCTAGCGTATAACTGCGTATGGCACGGCGCGGTCCGGCGCAATAGCTTGATTTTTGTCAAGCGCAAAGACGGGCGGGCTTTCCAGGCGAACGCCATTGAACCGCTCCCGAACCGCTCCCGAAACGCTATTGAAGTGCCGCCGCGCCGCGCTTTTGACCGGCTTTCCGTGAGAAACAGCTGCGGGCCGCGCGGCCTTGCCTGCCTGAAACGCAATGGCGCATGGAAAAATGATTCCGTGAAATCGCGCTAGCGCATTTCGCGCGCAGAAAGCCTGAAAATCACTTTCATATTGCCGCAAAAGCCCGCTCCAGCCCGCGCGCGAATTTGCGCCGGGGGCGGCGGCAGGCCGCGCTGCGCCGCCCCATAATCGCCGCCCCATGGATCTGATTGCGCAACTTCTTGACTTCGTTTTGCATGTGGACAGGCACCTGGGCGCCTTCGTGGCCGATTACGGCGCGTGGGTGTATGCGCTGCTGTTTCTCATCGTGTTCGTGGAAACGGGCGTGGTGGTGATGCCGTTTTTGCCGGGCGATTCGCTGCTGTTCATCACCGGCGCGCTGGCCGGCGCGGGGCTGGTGGATCTGCCGCTGGCCTGCCTGGCGCTGCTGGCGGCGGCCATTGCGGGCGACCAGTGCAACTACGCCATTGGCCGCTACGTTGGCCCCAAGGTTTTTCACTGGGAAAACTCGCGCCTGTTCAACCGCCGGGCGTTTGACGCGGCGCACGCTTTCTACGAACGCCACGGCGGCGTGACGGTGATCGTGGCGCGCTTCATGCCCTTCATCCGCACCTTCGCGCCCTTTGTGGCGGGCGTGGCGGCCATGAGCCGCAGGCGCTTCACGCTGTTCAACGTGGCGGGGGCGTTCGTCTGGGTGATTGGCCTGTGCCTGGCGGGCTACTGGTTTGGCAACCTGCCGTGGGTGCAGGCGCATTTGAGCAAGATCATCTGGGCCATGATCATCCTGCCGGGCCTGGCCGCGCTGCTGGGCGGCTGGCGCGCGCGGCGCAGGCCCTCAGCGGCCTGAGCGCCTGCCCAGAAAGCCTGCCCGGCACTTGAACAAGCCCTGAAGCCGGGGCAGCCGGACGGCCCCGCCCGCTGGAGAAACATCAAAAACAAGAGCGGATTCAATGGGGTGAAAATGCCGCTTTGCGCAATCTCCACCAGGACATCTTGCTATGAATGCAGGAGCGAAACAAAGCCGTGCATTCAGCCTTGTCCGCGCCCTGAAGCCGCTTTGAGTCTGCGGCGCAGGCCAAAAATGGCCGCGCAAAACCGCGCGCGGAAATAAACAGGGTTAAGCCGGCCGGGGCCTGAAAGCCTGTTTGCCATCTGGCTGTGGGCGCGAAAAGCGCGAAAATCCGTTTTGCCGTGATTTTCACGGTATTCAAATGAGAAAACCGCGCGGGTTTGCGGCATTTGGCCGCCTGCCCGCCCGGCATAAACACTGTTTTGGGAAAGGAGAGAGACCATGCTCTACAAATTCAAATCGCAGGCGGCGGCTGAAGTCATCATGCTGCAATCGAGCGCCGAGGAACTGCTCAAAATCATCGGCAAGGCGCCGGGCGCCACGGGCATCATCACGGTGGAGCAGATTCCGGCGGCCATTGCCGCGCTGCGGCAGGCGGTGGCCGAAAGCGAAGCGGCGGAAAAAAGCCGGGCCGAGGCAAGCGCCGCGCCAGATGGCGAGGGCGATGACGAAGAAGCCGATGAGCCGGTGCTGCCCCATCAGCTGGTGGCCCCCTTCGTGCGCCTGCTGGAAGCCAGCGCGGCCGAAGGCAAGGCCGTGGTGTGGGGCGTGTGAAAACCGCCGCGCGGCCTGCCCGCGCCGGGCGGCTTGCGGCGTGGCAAATCCCCGCCGGGCCGTGTGGCCCGGCTGCGCCTGGCAGTCCAGCTTGCCGCGTCTTCTTGCCCCTGCCTTTTCGTCTCGGCCTTTCGCCTCTTGCGGGCAGGCCGTGAAGGGTCCGGGGCGCTGGGCCATCCGGAAAACCGCCGCGCCTGGTTGCAGGCTGCGGCGGTTTTTTTGCGTGGCGGCGGCAGTAATTGTCAATCGGGCTATTTTTTTGAGTCTTTCGTGAAATTTTGTTGCCTAATCCGCTAACTTCATGGGCATGACGACTGCAACTTCCGTTTCTCCTCAAATCACCGAAAAAATCCAGGCCGTGCTGCGCCAGCTCAATGGCGTAATCGCCGGCAAGCCCGCGCAGGTGCAAGACAGCGTGGTGTGCCTGCTGGCGGGCGGCCATTTGCTGATTGAAGACGTGCCGGGCGTGGGCAAAACCACGCTGGCGCAGGCGCTGGCGCGCACTTTCGGGCTGGCGTTCTCGCGCGTGCAGTTCACGGCCGATCTGATGCCCAGCGATCTTTCCGGCGTGTCGGTGTATGACCGCGCGAGCGAGCGCTTTACCTTTCACCCCGGCCCCGTGTTTTCGCAAGTGCTGCTGGCCGACGAAATCAACCGCGCCAGCCCCAAAACGCAAAGCGCGCTGCTGGAAGCGATGGAAGAAAAACAGGTGAGCGTGGAAGGCGAAACGCGCCCGCTGCCTTCGCCCTTTTTCGTGATCGCCACGCAAAACCCGCTGGAGCAGCTGGGCACTTACGCGCTGCCCGAATCGCAGCTGGACCGCTTCCTGATGCGCATCAGCCTGGGCTACCCCGACCGCGCCGCCGAGCGCGCCCTGCTGGCGGGCCAAAGCCGCCGCGAGATGCTGGAGACGCTGCCGCCCGTGCTCTCGGCCGCCGATCTGGCCGCGCTGCAAGCGGCTGTCGATCAGGTGCATGTGGCCGATCCGCTGCTGGACTACGTGCAGGAGCTGATCGCCGCCACGCGCTCGGGCCAGTGGTTTGCGCAGGGGCTGTCGCCGCGCGCGGGCATCGCCCTCATGCGCGCCGCGCGCGCGCAGGCGCTGATCGAGGGGCGCAACTATGTGGCCCCGGACGATGTGCAGGCCATCTTCCCGCAGTGCGCCGCCCACCGCATGACGCCCGCCAGCGCCGCAGGCCGGGGCGCGCTGGAGCAGACGCAGGCCATGCTGGAGGCGGTGCCGCTGCCGTGAACGCCGGGCGAAAAAGGGTATTGATGCCGCGCCAAGGCCCGGCAAGCGGGCTTCAACCGTTTTTTCCGCAGCCGCCGGCCTGGAAATACGCCAGCGCGCATGCGAAAAGCGGATTTGAAAAACACGAAATGGCGCGAATCGGCTGATTCAAAAGCGAATTCAAAAGCGAATCCAAAAGCGCAAAAGCGAATTGACCGCCTGTTTCCAGAGCCGGGAAAACCACAAAAACCGCAGAAAAACCATGACCGCTCCAACCCTCCGCGCCCCCCGCTGGTGGCAGTGGCGCGCGCGCCTGCGCCAGTGGTGGCAGGGCCGCCTGACGGCGGCCGACGCCGTGCTGCTGACGCAGCGCAACGTGTACATCCTGCCCACGCGGGCGGGGCTGATGCTGGCCCTCACGCTGGGCGTGCTGCTGATTGCCTCCATCAACTACCAGCTCAATCTGGGCTACCTCTTTACCTTTTTGCTGGCCGGGTGCGCGGCGGCGGGCGTATGGGTGGGGCACGGCACTTTGCGCGGGCTGGGGCTGAAGCTCTTGCCGCCGCAGCCGGTGTTTGCGGGGCAGCCGGCGTTTCTGGACGTGCGCCTGTCCAGCGCGCGCGCCGCGCCGCGCCATGCCATTGGCCTGGCGGTGATGGGCGCAGGCCGCGAAGACGCGCGCTGGGCCTGGGCCGACGTGCCCGCGCGCGGCGAAGCGGCGCTGCAAACGAGCTTTTGCCCCGCGCGGCGCGGCCTGCACGCCGCGCCTTTGCTGGTGGTGCAGACGCTTTTTCCGCTGGGCGCTTTCCGCATCTGGACGGTGTGGAAGCCCGCCGCCCAGGTGCTGGCCTGGCCCGCGCCGGAGGTGAACGCGCCGCCGCTGCCCGTGGGCGAGGCGCGCGCGGGCGCGGGGCAGGCCGCCAGCCGCGAGCGCGCGCCAGGCGAGTTTGACGGCGTGCGCCCCTGGCAGCGCGGCGACACGCTGCGGCAGGTGGTGTGGAAGAAGTTCGCCAAATCCGGCGAGCTGGTCAGCCGCGACGCGCAGCACTTGCAGCGCCAGCAGCTGTGGCTGGACTTTGCCCGCACGGGCGCGCCTGATGCGGAATCGCGCCTGTCGCGCCTGGCGGCCTGGGTGCTGGCGGCTGACGCGCGCCAGCTGGAATACGGCCTGCGCCTGCCGGGGCTGGAAATCGAGCCTGACAGCGGCGCAGCGCACAAGCTGCGCTGCCTGCGGGCGCTGGCGCTGTGCTGAGAGACTGCCGCCCGTTCCGGTTTTCAGGTTTTCGCCCCGCAGGGCCAGACTCTGAACAGGCTCCCAAAAAACGCAGGCGAACACCCCGTTATTTAGCTCCTTGATTCATAGCATGATGTCCTAGTGGAAACTGCGCAGAAGCCTTTTTCCATGCCGCTTGATTTGCTCCTCTTTCTGATGCCGCCGGGCCACGGCCTGCCGCCGCTGATCACATGAACGCTTTCAGACAACGCCTTGCCAGCCTGCCGCGCGACGCGCGCGACACCTTGTTTTTGCTGCTTGTGATCGCCTGGGTGGTGCTGCCGCACACGGGCAGCCTGCCCGTCTGGTGCAGCGCGCTGGCCGCTGGCGTGCTGCTGTGGCGCGGCCGCCTGGCTGTGGCGCAGCGGCCCCTGCCGGGGCGCTGGGCGCTGCTGGCGGCGCTGGGGCTGGCGCTGGCGGGCACGCTGTTTTCCTACCGCACGCTGCTGGGGCGCGAGGCGGGTGTGGCGCTGCTGGCGGCGCTGCTGGCGCTCAAGACGCTGGAGCTGCGCGCGCGGCGCGATGCCTTCGTGGTGTTCTTCCTGGGCTTTTTCCTGCTGCTGGCGGGCTTTTTCAACTCGCAGTCCATGCTGGCGGCTGCCGCCGCGCTGCTGGGGCTGCTGGGGTTGCTGACGGCGCTGGTCAATGCCCACCGGCCCGTGGGGCGGCCCAGCCTGCTGGAATCGGCCCGCATGGCCGGCTGGCTGGCGCTGACGGGCGCGCCGCTGATGCTGGCGCTGTTTCTGCTTTTTCCGCGCTTTGCGCCGCTGTGGGGCCTGCCCAGTGACGCGCTGCAAGGCAAGACGGGCCTGTCTTCCAGCATGGAAGTGGGCAGCGTGGCCAAGCTGGCGCTGGACGAAGGCATCGCCATGCGCATCAAGTTCGACGGCAGCCCGCCGCCGCAAAGCGCGCTGTACTTTCGCGGCCCCGTGCTCTCGCACTTTGACGGACGGCGCTGGACGGCCGCCGCGCCAGGCCCTGGCAGCCGCGCGGACGGCAGCCAGAGCGGGCGCGGCCCCGAAGGCCCCGAAGGCCCCGAAGACGCGGCCACCCTCATGCCCGGCCCCGGCGACTTGCAGGTGGCGGGCAGCCCCGTGCGCTACGAAGTCACGCTGGAGCCTAGCCAGCGCCTGTGGCTGCTGCCGCTGGACGTGGCCAGCCAGCCGCCTGAGCTGCCTGCGGGCATGCGCGCGCGCATGACGGCCGACATGCAATGGATGAGCTGGCGGCCCATCACCGACTTGCTGCGCTACCGCGCCGTGAGCCATCCGCAGTTTCGCTACGGCCTCAAAAACCCTTTTCGCAAAGACCGCCCGCCCGATCTGCGCCCCTGGCTGCAACTGCCCGCCGGCAGCAACCCGCGCACGCAGGCGCTGGCCGGGCAAATGCGCCAGCAAACCGGCGGCGACGCGCGCGCGCTGATGCAAGCCGCCCTGCAACGCCTGCGCACGGGCGGCTACACCTACACGCTGGAGCCGGGCGTCAGCGGCCAGCACAGCGCCGACGCGTTCTGGTTTGACTCCAAAGAGGGCTTCTGCGAGCACATTGCCTCGGCCTTTGTGCTGCTCATGCGCGGCGCGGGCGTGCCTGCGCGCATCGTCACCGGCTTTCAGGGCGGCGAACTCAACAGCGTGGACGGCTACTGGGCCGTGCGCAACGCCGACGCCCACGCCTGGGCCGAAGTGTGGCTGCCAGATGAAGGCTGGACGCGGGTGGACCCCACCGGCGCCGTCATGCCCGGCCGCATCGGCCAGTACCAGCGCCTGCGCGCGCCCGACGGGCTGATGGCCGGCACCATCAACACCCTCAGCCCCGGCCTGCTGGCGCAGCTGCGCGCCTTGTGGGAAGCGGCGGACAACTCCTGGAAGCAGTGGGTCATCAACTACACGCAAACCCGCCAGTTCGACCTGATGAAAAGCCTGGGCATGCGCAACCCCGACTGGATGAGCCTGCTGCGCCTGAGCGGCATCCTGCTGGCGCTGGCGGGCCTGGCCGCCGCCGGCTGGGCCTTGTGGGAGCGCCGCCAGCGCGACCCCTGGCTGCGCGCCCTGGCCCATGCCCGCCAGCGGCTGGCGCAAGCGGGCCTGCCCCTGCCCGCCAGCGCCACGCCGCGCGCGCTGGCCGCCGCCGTGCAGGCCGCCCCCTGGCCCCAAGAGCTGCGCCAGCCGTGGCGGCAAAGCCTGCTGGCGCTGGAAGCCTGGCGCTATGCGCCGCCTGCCAGCGGCCACGGCCACAGCGCATCGGCGCTGGCCGCCCTGCGCCGCCAGTTGCAGCGCCTGCCGCTGCCCGCGCCGCCGAAAAGATAATGCGCCGCTTTGCCCTTTTCACTCTTTCCGACTTTTTATGCGAATCGAACTGCCCGATCTTTCCCAGCGCCAGCCCATGCACGAAAGCCTGATTGCCATCCGCTGGGGCGACATGGACGCGCTCGGCCACGTGAACAACAGCGTGTATCTGCAATACATGGACGTGGCGCGCGTGGACTGGCTGCACAAAATCGGCTGCCCGGTGGACCCGCGCGGCTTCGGGCCGGTGGTGATTAACGCCTTCTGCAATTTTCACCGCCAGTTTGAATATCCGGGCCAGGTGCTTTTGAAAATGTACGCGGGCGAATCAGGCCGCAGCTCGTTTGAAACCTGGGTGACCATGGAAAAAGCCGAAAAACCCGGCGAAATCTGCGCCAGCGGCGGCGCCACCATTATCTGGGTCGATCGGCAGGCGCAAAAATCGGCGCCATTGCCGGACTGGTTGCGCGCGCTGCTGAGCTGACGTTTTTCTTTTTTCAATCAACCGGACTTTCATCATGAAACTCAAATCCGCTTTGGCGCTCGCCGCCTTTTGCCTGTCCTTCAACCTTTGCGCCGCGCCTGCCACGGACGCATCGATCGAGGAGCTGCTCAATCTCACGCAAGTCCAATCAACGCTGGATGCCGCCTACGCCCAGTTGGAGCAGGTGATGAAAGACGGCATGAACCAGACGCTGCAAGGCCAGCGCATGAACCCGAAGCAGCAGGCCGCTGCCGACAAATTGCCGGCGCGCATGGCCAAAATCATACGCGAAGAAATGACGTGGGAGAAAATGAAACCGCAATTGATGGTGGTTTATCGCGACATTTTCACGCAGGAAGAAATCAACGGGCTGATCGATTTTTACAAAACGCCCACCGGCCAGACCATGACGCGCAAAATGCCGCAGGTTCTGCAAAAATCGGTGCAGATTTCGCAAAACATGATGATGCAGGTGATGCCGAAAATGCAGCAACTCATGCAGGAAACGGTGGATGAAATCAGGGCCGCCGGTGAAAATGAAAATGCCGGCAAGGAAAAATCAGGCAAGAATCGCAAATAATATTTTGCCGGAATGACCGCCACGCCTGCGCCTTCGCCTTTTTTCGCCCTTGCCGCCGCCGAGCCATCGGGCGATTTATTGGGCGCGCATCTGCTGGCGGCCTTGCGCGCTGCCTGGCCCGGCTTGCGCTCGGCGGGCATTGGCGGCGAGCGCATGGCGCAGCAAGGCTTTGACGCCTGGTGGCCCGTGGAAAAGCTCTCGGTGCGCGGCTATCTGGAAGTGCTGCCGCGCCTGCCCGCGCTTTTGCGCCTGCGCGGCAGCCTGGGCACGCGGCTGCTGGCGCAGCGGCCCGACGCGTTCATCGGCATCGACGCGCCTGATTTCAACTTCGCGCTGGAAGCGCGCCTGAAAGCCGCCGGCGTGAAAACCGTGCACTTCGTCAGCCCCTCGTTCTGGGCCTGGCGCGCGGGCAAGCTGCCGCGCCTGAAAGCGGCGGCTGATCTCGTGCTGTGCCTGTTTCCTTTCGAGCCTGACTGGCTGCGCGAACACGGCATCGCCGCCACTTACGTGGGCCACCCGCTGGCGCAGCACATTCCCATGCAGCCAGACGCCGATGCCGCCCGCGCCAGCCTGGGCCTGCCCGCGCGCGCGGACGCTGTCAGCTCAGGAAACCCGCCCGTCATTGCCCTGCTGCCCGGCAGCCGCAGCGCCGAAATCGCGCACCTGGCCCCGCGCTTTTTCCGCGCCGCCGCGCTCATTGGGCAGGCGCGCCCTGGCGCGCGCTTTCTCGTGCCCGCCGTGCCGCACCTGCTGGAGCGCGTGCGCGCGCTGGCCGCCGCCAGCGGGCTGGGCGAAGCCGTGCACGTGCTGCCCGGCCAGTCTCACCAGGCCCTGGCCGCGTGCGATGTGGCGCTGGTGGCCAGCGGCACCGCCACGCTGGAAGCGGCCCTGTTCAAGCGCCCGATGGTCATCGCCTATGCCATGCCCGCCTTCAGCTACTGGCTCATGCGCCGCCAGCGCCAGCTGCCCTGGGTGGGCCTGCCCAACATCCTGTGCGCTCCTGCCCAATGGCTGCGCCGCCCGCCCGGCGTGGCCGCCCGCGCACATGCTGATGCGGCTGACGCGCCTTTCATCGTGCCCGAACTCATCCAGCACGCCGCCACCCCGCAGGCGCTGGCCGCCGCCACGCTGGCCTGGCTGGAAGACCCCGTTCGCGTTCTCGCCACGCAAGAGCGCTTCGCCCAGCTGCACCGCGACCTGCTGCGCGACACCCCCCAGCTCGCCTGCCATGCCATCCAAAGCCTTCTTGCGCGCTGAACAAGTTCCGCTCGATTGGGCCGCGCCGGGCCTGACCGCCGGCGTGGACGAAGCCGGGCGCGGCCCGCTGGCCGGCCCCGTGGTGGCCGCCGCCGTCATCCTGGACCCGCGCCAGGGCATCGCCGGCCTGGCCGACTCCAAAAAACTCACTGCCCGCCGCCGCGAACAGCTTTTTGACCAGATCCAGGACAAAGCCCTGTGCTGCGCCATCGGCCAGGCCAGCGTGGAAGAAATCGACCGCCTCAACATCCTGCAAGCCACCTTGCTGGCCATGCAGCGCGCCGTGGCCGGCCTGCGCCTGGTGCCCGCCCGCGTGCTGGTGGACGGCAACCGCCTGCCGCGCCTGCCCATGCTGGCCGAAGCCATCGTTGGCGGCGACGCCAAAGTGCCCGCCATCAGCGCCGCCTCCATCCTCGCCAAAGTCCACCGCGACCGCTGGTGCGAGCAAATCGACGCCGAATACCCCCAATACGGCTTTGCCGCCCACAAAGGCTACGGCACCGCAGCCCACCTGGCCGCCCTGCGCCAGCACGGCCCCACCCCGTGGCACCGCCGCAGCTTCGCCCCCGTGGCCCAGGCGCTGCGGCAGGCCGGGCAAGAGGCCGCTGGCGCGATGCAAGCCGCCTGACGCCCGGCAACAGGGCGGCGGGCGGCCTCGCGCAAAGAGCAGGGCAGGGCGGCGCGCCACATCAAAAACAGGAGCGAATTTAAGGGCGCTTTGAAAGGCGTCTGCGCTTATTTCACTAGGACGTAATGCTCTTTTTCAAGGAGCATTTTTAGCGGGCCGCGTCAGCATCAGCCAGCATCAAGGAGTGGCTTTTGAAAAGGCCGGCCCGGCTGGGCTTGGCCGCTCATCCGGATGGTTCTGATGCGCGGCCAGGCTCATGGCCAGGTTCAGAAATCCACGCTCACGCTGAGCGTGTAGCGGCGCGGCGAGGCGGCCACGAGGTAGCCGTTTCCGGGGTAGCCGCCCACAGAGGCCCAGTGGCGGCGGTTCGTGGCGTTGTCCACGCGCAGCCGCCAGGTGACGACGCGGCCGGCCACTTCCATCAGGTAGCGCGCGCCCACGTCCAGCCGCGTCCAGCCGGGTGCGCGCAAGGTGTTGGCGGCGTCGGCGTAGCTGGCGCCGGTGTGGATGAGGCGGGCGTCCAGCGCCAGGCCGGTTGCGCCGGGCACGTCCCATTCGGCGCCCAGATTGGCTTGCAGGCGGGGCACGCCAATCACGCGCTTGCCTTCGGTGCGGGCTTCGCCCGTGCGGGTTTGCTTGGCGTCCAGCCAGGTGGCGCCGCCCAGCAGGCGCAGGCCGCGCACGGCTTCGCCAAAGACGGTGAATTCCAGCCCCTGGTGGCGGTCGCGCCCTTGCGCGGTGAATACCTTGTCGGCTGTCAGCAGCGAACGCGGCTTGGTGGTAGAGAAAAAGGCCAGCCCCAGCCCCAGGCGGCCCGCGTCGTATTTCAGGCCGATTTCCTTTTGCTTGGAGACGTAGGGCGGCAGCATCTGGCCCACGTTCACGGCGGTGCCGGGCGCGGTCTGGCCCTGGCTCAAACCTTCGATGTAGTTGGCGTAAAGCGACAGGCCCTGCACGGGCTTGTAAACCACGCCCACGGCGGGGCTGGTACGCTTTTTGTCGTAGCGCGCGGTTTGCTGCGCGCTGCCGTAGGCGTAATCGCGTATGTCCATGCGCTGGTGGCGCAAGCCCAGGGTAATGCGCAGGCGCTCATCCAGCAGCGAGAGGGTGTCGCCCAGGGCAAAGCTGTTCAGGCGCGTGCGGCCCGTGCGCTTCGGGCTGGCCAGATCGCCGCCGCGCAAGGCGCTGGGGCCGAAGGCGGGCTGCGCGTGATAGACGGGCTGGTAGAGGTTGGCCGCGAGGGTGTTGCGCCAGTCCATCGCGTAGGCGTTGTCCTTGCTGAAATCAAAAGCGGCGGCCGAGGCCACCCATTCATGGCCCACGCCGCCGGTGCGCGCCTGCCCGCGCACGCCGATTTCGCCGGTGCGCACGTGGTCTTCGCGCGTGTTGTCAAAGCGGTAGACCGTGCCCGCGCCCGTGGCGGCGTTGTGCAAGGTGAGGTTGGCCAGCGAGTTGGCCTCTTGCCCGTGGCGCCAGCCCAGGGCGGCCCAGGCGGTGACGGCGTCGCTTGCGTCGTGCTCGGCGCGCAAGGTGGCGTAAACGTCGCGCTCGTCGGAATACGTCCAGGGCTGGGCGAAGTTGGACTGCACATCAGGCGGCGCGGGCACGTGCGTTACGCCCGAGAGCGTGACGTTGGTGCGCGTCTGGTTCAGGCGGTGGTCTTGCCAGCCGATGTCGGCGGAAATGCGCGTGCGGCTGCCGCGCCAGTCCAGCCCCAGCGCGGCCAGCGAAAGTTTGGCTTTCTCATGGTCAATGGCCGTGCCGCCCTGGCGGCGCGCCAGGTTCAGGCGGATGCCGCTGGACTGCTCCGGCCCGAAGCGGCGCGCCACATCCAGCGCGGCCTGCTTTTCGCCGCCGCTGCCCGCGCGCAGCTCCACGCGCGAAAGCGGCTCGTTGGGCGCGCGCTTGGGCAGCAAATTGAGCGTGCCGCCCAGGCCCCCGCCGCCGGGCGCCGCGCCATTGAGAAAGGCCGATGCGCCGCGCAGCACTTCCACGCGCTCGAACAGCTCGGCGGCAATGTATTGGCGCGGCAGCAGGCCATACAGGCCGTTGTAGGCCGTGTCGTCCGAGCTGACGATGAAGCCGCGCATGAAATACGCCTCCTGAAAGTTGCCAAAGCCGCGCGCCACGCGCACGCCGGGGTCGTTTTGCAGCACATCGCCCACGCTGCGCGCCTGCCGGTCGGCAATCAGCTCGCTGGTGTAGCTGGTGATGGAAAAAGGCGTGTCCATCGCATCTTGTGTGCCCAGCAGCCCCACGCGCGCGCCGCGCGCCACCTGCCCGCCGGCATAAGCGCGCGACAAGCCTTTGGCCGAGGCATCGGCGCTGGCGCTCACCGTCACGGTTTGCAGCGTGGCGTCATCAGGGGCATCGTCCGCTTCGGGGCGGGTTTGGGCCTGGGCGGCCAGACAGGCGCTCAAGGCGGCCAGGGCCAGCGCGCGGCGGCGCAGGGCAGGGGAGTTCATGGCATGAAGGAGGAAAAAACGGCTTCAGATGCGAACAGTTCTGAAAAGCATTACAGCCGCAGGGTTGCAAAAGCGCGTGCAAGAAAGTCTCACGAAAGTCTCACGCGCCGGAAGGCGGATTATCTGCGGGGCAGCAAAGCTTGTTGCATGTGTCGTCAAATGTGACGGACTGGCAGGGCTGGCCGCACCCCGGCGGCTTTGCTGCCCTGCCCCAGCCTTTTCCAGCGAAGCAGGCGCCCACGCGAGCCAGGCCGGGCAGCTGGCGGTTTGCGTGGGCATGACGGAGCGCGGAAGCAAGCTGGATTTGCTCCTGGATCCATAGCGTGATGTCCTAGTGGAATGGGCGCAGCAGCCGTTTTCATGGGTTTAAATTTGCTCCTCTTTTTGTGGAATCACACAGGCCCATCAGGAGCAAAGGCGCGGCCTTGCTCTGGGCAACAGCCTCGCCGTCCATGCGCCAACGCCGGTGCGTGCAGTCTGTTCGGGTTTGGCAACGGCGGGGCAGCCGCCTGCCGTCCCGGCGCAGAAAATTCAAAACGTGCAAAAAATCATCTGGCTGAAAATCACCCAATGTCTGAAGCGGTAAAAGCAAAATCTCTCAAATAAAACTTTCCCGATCCGCTGGCGGTTTATCAGGCGCGCAATCTTGCGCCCGGTATGGAAAAAATGATGGCCATTCTGAAAGCCATGTGACTTCATGAAAGCGCAAGCAGGTATTTGAATGAGGCCGTGCTTAAAATCAGAATTCCCGTGCCCCGGCCATTTTGTCAAAACGGGCGGAGCGGGGCGAAATGCTGGCCAGCCTGATGAAAGCGCTGGCCCGGCGCTTTCATTTCACCTTATTCAAGGAGATTGCCATGCCTAAAACCCTGATCATTCTCGCCCACCCCAATCTTGCGCAATCCACCGTCAATAAACATTGGGCGGCTGCGCTGCGGCGGCATGCCGATCGCTTCACGGTTCACGAACTCTACGCCGCCTATCCCCAGGGCAAGATTGACGTGACCGCTGAACAGAAATTGGTAGAAAGCCACGATGCGCTGGTGTGGCAGTTTCCCGTGTACTGGTTCAACTGCCCGCCGCTGCTGAAGCAGTGGATTGATGAAGTGCTGACCTATGGCTGGGCATACGGCTCGAAGGGCAAGGCGCTGGCAGGCAGAAAAATCGCGCTCGCCGTTTCGCTCGGCGCGCCTGCCAAAGACTACCGCGCAGACGGCGCTGTCGGCTGCACCGTTGCCGAAGCGCTGCGCCCATTTGAACTCACGGCGAAATACTGCGGCGCAGACTACCGCCCGCCGTTTGCCTTCCATACGATAGACAGCAACGCCGGATACAGCGAAGCCGCGCAACAGGCGGCAGCGCAGAGCGCGGCGGACTATTTGGCCTGGCTGACAGCGCTGCAACAGGCGTGATGCCGCCTGCAAGCGGATCAGGCCAGGCTGCCGGAGAATGCGCCTGGGCGCCAAACAGAAACTTCATGCGCTCCGGCCTTGTTCCTGAACCTGACGCCAGGCCGCTGCAACCATAGGCATATTCCCACGGCGCGGCCCAAAACCGCTGGTTTCCCCACATTTCCATTATCCGGAACCCGCGCCATTCTTCACGGGCCGGCCTTTTGCCATGACCCACGCGCCCGCCGTGGCCGAATTGCCGGCAATCGGCGCCGTGCTGATTTCGCACGGTCATTGTGACCATCTCGATTACTGCGCCATTCAGGAAATCGACTCCGGAGCCAAACGCTTTTTCGTGCCGCTGGGCGTGAAGGCGCATTTGCAACGCTGGGGTGTGCGGCGCAATACCACGCTTTGGGGCGGCTATGCCATCAAATCACCCGGCATGCCGCTTTATACCGCTTTATTTCAGCGCCGACAGCGGCTTTGGGAAGCATTTTTCAGGCATCATTTCAAAATATGCTCCATTCGATTTTGTCATGATTGAAAACGGCGTCTGCCCAGGCAAAAGTGGCGGGAAAGCGTGCAGTAGCTTGCGCAGCGCATGCCCCACGCCGGGAACGCATGTTAAAAAGAAGAGAAAATCAAAAGGCGGAAATAAGCCAATGTCCTGATGCAGAGTGGAAAATCTGTTATCAATGCGGAAGCGAATATGATTTTTATGGCCCCAAATCAAGTGCGACGCACGCGGCGCGAAAGCCTTGACGGCATGAAAACTTCCATTTATCTTCGACGGCGGTTGCGGCAGCCATTGGGCGACAGGCAACGGCAGTATGGGGCCGCCATGAAAGCCGCAACCGTTGCGTCATGATCTTTTACTGGAGATGAAAGATGGAAATCATCAGGAATGGCGCCGATTTATCGGCATATTTGAGAAACATCAATGATATCTATGAATCCAATGGCTGGGGTCGCGGCTATTCGGACGAAAAAATCAGGAAAATGTTTTCCGCCTCGATCTACAGGCTGGCGGTGGCCGATGGCGCTGCCGTGGGCCTGCTGCGGGCTTACGGCGACAATGTGGTGGAAACACACGTGACGGAGCTGGCCGTTCACAAAAATCATCAGGGCAAGGGATATGGCAGCCTGCTGATGAAGGATTTACTGGACGCCTTTTCGCATACGGCTGTTTACGTGATGGCCTTTTCTGAAAACAGAGGATTTTTTGAACGGTTCAACCTGAAGGACCGATCATCGAAATTCACGGTATATGCCGTGGCGGCCAGGCAATAACACGCAATCCAATAACGCGCGGGCAATAATGCATCGCCGCGTTGAAAAAAAGCAGCGCCCGGGCGCTGCTTTTTTCTGGGCTGAAAGGGCCTCAATGCGTGGGCGCGGCGCGGGCGGCGTCTGCCGTATCTGCCGCCTTTGTCTTGGGGCCGACGATGACGGTGACCATGCGCTCAGGCTGGAGCACGCGGGCGAAGGCGGCTTTGACGTCACTGGCGCTGACTTGCTCGACCTGGCGTGTCCAGGTGTCCAGGTAGTCGTCAGGCAGGCCGTTCCAGGCGATGTTGGAAACCTGGGCCAGAAGGCTGGCGTTGCTGTCCATGCGCAGGGCGAAGCCGCCGATGAGGTTGTCTTTGGCGGCTTTGAGCTGGGCCTCGGTGGGGCCTTGCCGCACAAAGTCTTGCAGCACTTGCCGGGCCACTTGCACAGCCTGGGCGGCCTGGTCGGGGCGGGTTTGCAGGCCGATGGAGAAGGCGCCGGCGTGCAGGGTGGGCTGGAAGTGGCTGTAGGCGCCGTAGCTCAGGCCGCGTTTTTCGCGCACTTCGTTCATGAGCAGCGATGAAAAGCCGTTGCCGCCCAGCACGTGGTTGCCCACAAGCAGGGCGAAGTAATCCGGGTCGCTGCGCTTGTGGCCGGGCTGGCCGATGAGCACGTGGGCTTGCGCGGACTGGAAGGGAATGTCGATTTGCTCGGCTTTTTTGAGCGGCGGCACTTCGGGCACGGCGGGCAGGGGGGCGCATTCGCCGTTTTTGCCGCTTTGGGGCAGGCGGGCCAGCAGGCGGGCGGCGATGTCGCCGGCTTGCTCGCGGGAGATGCTGCCGACCAGGCTGACTTTGGCGCGGCAGGCGGCCAGGGCTTGCTGGTGCAGCGCTTTCATGTCTGCCACGGTGATGGCGGCCAGGCTTTGGGGCGTGGCGTCGCGCCCGTAGGGGTGGCCGCCGTACACGGCGGCGCCAAACGCGCGCTGGGCGACGGGGCCGGGGCGGGTGAGCGATTCGGCAATGGCGGCCGACATGCGCTCGCGCTCGCGCGCCCACACGGCGGGGGCAAAGGCCGGTTCGGCGATTTCGCGCGCGGCCAGGGCCACGGCGCGGGGCAGCAGGGCCTCGTCGGTCAGGCTGCGCAGGCGGATGCTCAGGCGGTCGCTGCTGGCGCTGGCGGCAAAGCGCGCGCCCAAATCGGCCCAGGCTTCGCCCAGGCGGTTTTCATCCAGCGCCAGCTGGCGGCCTTCGGCGCGCACGCCTTTGGTGAGCATGAGCGCAGTGGCGTCGGCCAGGCCCGCCTTGGCGGCGGGGTCGCGGCGGCTGCCGGCGTCAAAGTCGATTTGCACGTCCAGCATGGGGATGGAAGGGCTGGCGGCAAACCAGACTTGCGCGCCGCTGGGCAGGGTGAAGTGCTCAATGGGCGCGGCGGCCTGGGCGCGGCCGGGCCAGGCCAGCAAGGCGGCAAAAGCGCAAGCGCCTGCAAGCAGGGCGCGGCGCGCGGCGGGGGCAAGAGAAGTCATGGTGTGTTTCCCGGATGCAGAAGATTTCAGGATGGGGTTTCGGGCCTGGCTTGCGAGCCTGTTCAATGCCCGGAGTCTGTTTGTGCGCCAGCGCTGCTCTGGCGTGTTTTGCTCCGTTTTCAAGAGCGAATCAAGGGCTTAAAAAACGCCCCTTTCGCAATGTTTCGCAGGACTGCTCACTATTAAACCAATAGCAAAATGAGTGGTGGATTTCAGGGCGTGGACGGTTGCGAAAAACGGTTGAAGGCCAGGCTCTGAACAAGTTCTCAGGGCTTGCGGCCCACAAAGCGGATGACGCTGGCTGTGCCGTTGTGAAACTGCCCTTCGTGCAGCTGCACCACGGTCTCTTGCAGCACCAGCGGCTCCAGGCCCGCGCCGTCGATGAAGTCGGCGCGGATTTCGTCCAGCGAAAAAAGCGCCTGCTCGTCTTGCGGGCCGCCAATGGCGGGGTTGGCCCGCACGCGCGGCAGGTTGCTTTTGGCGTAGCCCTCGAAGATGAGGTGGCCGCCAGCGGCCAGCGCCTGCGCCACTTTGCGGTGGCTGGCGCTTTTGATGGCGGGCGCAAAGTGGGCAAAAACCAGCGCAGCGGCGTCAAACTGGCCGGGCGGCAGCGGCATGTCTTGCACGCTGCCCACCTGATAGGCCAGCCGATCGGCCACGCCAAAGGCGGCGGCCAGGGCCAGCGCCTTGCGGCGGCCTTGTTCGCTCAAGTCAAAGGCCGCCACTTGCCAGCCCATGCGCGCTGCGTGCGCGGCGTTGCGCCCTTCGCCTTCGGCAGGCAGCAGCAGGCGGCCGGCGGGCAGATCGGCCAGCTGCTGGCTGAAAAAGGCGTTGGGCGCAGTGCCATAGGCATAGGCGGGCGCGGCGTAGCGGCGGTTCCAGAAGGCCGCCGGGTCTTGGGAAGCGGCTGGAGCGGCTGGATGAGCGGACATGGCTGCAACGGGCAATGGCAAAAAGCGGCGGCTGGTCGGCAACGCGCCCTTCAGTGCCGCAGCCCGGCGGGGGCCGGACGCGGGCGCGGGCGGTTTTTCAGGCTTTGGGGCGCCAGCGTGGCGGCGGTCATCTGCTCGTCGCCAAAGTATTGGCGGGCCACGGCCTGCACTTGCGCGGGGGTGATGGCGCGCAGGCGTTCGATGAGTTTTTCATCGGCATCCAGCGGCAGGCCCAGCGCCCAGTAGCTGCCCAGCTCCTGCGCTTGCGCCATGACGGAATCGCGCTTGTAAACCTGGCCGGCAATCCACTGCGTTTTCACGCGCTCCAACTCGGCCTGGCCCACGCCTTCGCGGGCGATACGGGCCACTTCGGCGCGCAGCGCTGCTTCGGCCTGCGCGGGCGTGCGGCCTTTGGCGGGCACGGCCAGCAGGCTGAAAAGCTGCGGGCCACGGCCCATCAGGCCGTTGTCGGCATTCACGCTGTCGGCCACGCGGTCTTTGCCTTGCACGAGGGCGCGCTCCAGGCGCGCGCCCTGGTAGCCGTCCAGCACGGCGGCCAGCACCGTCAGGGCCAGCGCGTCGTCGTTTTCAGGCGTGGCTGCCAGCCCTTGCAGGCCGGGCACTTTGAACACCAGCGACACCACGGCCTGCTCGGCCGGGGCGCGCAGCTCCAGGCGGCGCGGGCCGTGCTGCTGCGGCTCGGGGCGGGGCTTGCGCCCGGGCACGGCGCGGGCGGGGATGCGGCCATAGGTTTTTTGCGCCAGCGCCAGCACGGCGGCCGGGTCCACGTCGCCCGCCACCACCACGGCGGCGTTGGCGGGCACATACCAGCTCTGGCGGAAGGCGCGCACGTCATCGGCCGTCATGGAATCCAGATCGCCCATCCAGCCAATCACGGGCCGGTGATAGGGCGAGGCCACGAAGGCGGCGGCCATCTGCTGCTCATAAAGCCGCGCGCGGGGCTGGTCGTCGGTGCGCAGGCGGCGCTCTTCCTTGACCACGGCCATCTCGCGCGTGAATTCGTCATCGGGCCACTGGTTGTTTTCAAAGCTGTCGGCTTGCAGCGCCATCACTTGCGGCAGCGCGGCGGCGGGTACTTGCTGGAAATACGCCGTGTAGTCGGAGGTGGTGAAGGCGTTGTCGCGCCCGCCCAGCAGCGCCACGCGGCGCGAGATTTCGCCGGGACCGAGCTTTTTGGTGCCCTTGAACATCATGTGCTCCAGCATGTGGGCGATGCCGCTGGCGCCGTCCACTTCGTCGATGGAGCCGACGCGCACCCACAGCATCTGCACGGCCACGGGCGAGCGGCGGTCAGGCTTGACGATGAGCGTCAGCCCGTTGTCCAGCCGGGCCTGGTACACGCCGGCGGCTACTTGCGCCAGCACATTGGGCGGCTGCGGCGGCTGTTGCGCATCAGGCGCGGCCTGCGGCGCATGGGCTGTCTGGGCCGTCTGGCTGGTTTCGGGATGGCTGGCGCAGCCGTGCAGCACGGCGCCGCCTGCCAGCAGCAGCGCCACGGCGGCGGCGCGGAAACTGGGAGTGAAGGTCATAGAAGAAAAAGCGGAAAGAGAGAAAAGAAACAGAAAGCCCATTCGTGGCAATGCCCAAAGCTCCGGTCACGGCCTGGCCGTGGGCGCTGAAAGGGCAGGGCGCAATGGCAAGGCGCGGGCAAGGCGAAGGACGGATGAACAGCTAATGGGCGGCAGGCTTCTTTCGCTACTTTATTCATAGCGATATGTCCTAGTGGAAAGTGCGCGATAAGGCATTTTGACCCCTTCAATTTGCTCCTGTTTTTTGATGTTGCCGGACAGATAAACCCATCCGGAGCTTGGCCTGCCGCCCTGGAATCTGCGGCCGGGCGCTTTGGAGCCTGTGCAGAGTCTGGCCGTGAGAGGCGAAGCGCAGATCGGATGGGCAGCAAGAGGCAAACCGCAGATGGGTTTCGCGGCCCATTGAGGATTTGCCAGGCCGCAGGCGGGCGCATGATATCCATTCGCAAAAAGCGGAGGCTTCATGGGACGGGGCATCCGGAGTGCGCGCCGGATCAGGCTGTGCTGGCCGGGCTGGAAAACCGGAAGCCTGGCGGCAGCATCGTGACGCCTTGAGTCCGCCCTTGCCGGCCGGATGAAAGGGCCGCCAGCGGGTAAAGCAAAGCCCGCCAGCGCGAAGCGCGCAGGGCGGGCTGAAAGCGTGTGCAGTCAAGAGGGAAATTACAGCTTCACATCGCGGCGGGGCGCGCCCACGTAGAGCTGGCGGGGGCGGCCAATCTTGTATTCAGGGTCGCCGATCATTTCGTTGAGCTGGGCAATCCAGCCCACGGTGCGCGCCAGGGCGAAGATGCCGGTGAAGAGCTTGACGGGAATGCCGATGGCGCGCTGGACGATGCCGGAGTAGAAGTCCACGTTCGGATAGAGCTTGCGCTGCACGAAGTAGTCGTCTTCCAGGGCGATTTGCTCGACTTTCTTGGCCAGGGCGAACAGGGGGTCTTTTTCCAGGCCCAGTTCGGTCAGCACTTCATTGCAGGTTTGCTGCATGAGCTTGGCGCGGGGGTCGTAGTTCTTGTAGACGCGGTGGCCAAAGCCCATGAGGCGCACGCCGGAGTTTTTGTCTTTGACTTTTTCCATGAACTCGCCGACTTTGGCCAGGCCCCCGTGTTTCTGGATGTCTTCCAGCATGTGCAGGCAGGCTTCGTTGGCGCCGCCGTGCGCCGGCCCCCACAGGCACGCCACGCCCGCAGCGATGGCCGCGAACGGGTTGGTGCCGGAGCTGCCGCACAGGCGCACGGTGGAGGTGGAAGCGTTCTGCTCGTGATCGGCATGGAGGATGAAGATGCGGTCCATCGCGCGTTCAATGACGGGATTGACCCGGTAATCCTCGCAAGGCGTGGCGAACATCATGTTCAGGAAGTTGCCCGCGTAGCTGAGATGGTTCTTCGGATACATGTACGGCTCGCCCTTGCCGTATTTGTAGGCCATGGCCACCAGCGTGGGCATTTTGGCGATGAGCTGGATGGCCGCGCGGTCCCGGTGTTCGGCGTTATGGATGTCGGTGTTCTCGTGATAGAAGGCCGACATGGCGCCAACCAGGCCCGTGAGCACGGCCATGGGGTGCGCGTCACGGCGAAAGCCGCGCATGAAAAAGTGCATTTGCTCGTGCACCATGGTGTGCTTGAGCACGAGCTGGTGAAATTCGTCGCGCTGGCTGGCGTTGGGCAGCTCGCCTTTGAGCAGCAGGTAGCAGGTGTCGAGGTAATCGCACTGTTCGGCCAGTTGCTCGATGGGGTGGCCACGGTAGAGGAGTTCGCCCTTGTCGCCATCAATGTAGGTAATGGTGGACTGGCATGAAGCCGTGGAGAGAAAACCGGGGTCGTACGTGAACATGCCGGTTTGACCGTAGAGCTTGCGGATGTCGATCACGTCCGGGCCAATCGCGCCTTCATAAACAGGCAGTTCAATGGGCTGCTTGCCGTTGGCAAACGAGAGGGTGGCTTTGTTTTCTGAAAGTTTCATGGTCATCTCCTCGGTGAATAGGTGGTAAAGCGTGCTTTCAGCCCCTGAGCAAGGCCAGCACCTGGCGCACTGGCTGCGAATCCAGATCGCCCGAAGGCTCCTTGCGGGCCAGCAGGAGATCCAGCAGGTCGTTGTCAGCCAGATTCATCAGTTGCAGCAGGGCGTCCGCCTGAACGCGGGTGATGGCCTGCCCGCTGCGCGTGAAGAATTTTTCAATGAGCAAGTCGTTTTCGAGCATGCCCCGGCGGCAGCGCCACTTGAGCTTGCCCAGTTCATGAGCATCCAGAAAGGCCTGGGTGTCTTTCATATCGCGCACAGTGCAGGATGGCCGTGATGGCAGCAGCCGTTTACAGCGCGCGGCGCGCCATGAGTTCCTTGATTTTGCTGATGGCCTTTGAGGGATTGAGGCCCTTGGGGCACACGTCCACGCAATTCATGATGGTGTGGCAGCGGAACAGGCGGTAGGGGTCTTCCAGGTTGTCCAGGCGCGCGTTGGTGGCCTGGTCACGGCTGTCGGCAATGAAACGGTAGGCCTGAAGCAGCCCGGCGGGGCCAACGAATTTGTCAGGGTTCCACCAGAAGCTGGGGCAGCTGGTAGAGCAGCTGGCGCACAGGATGCATTCGTACAGCCCATTGAGTTCTTCGCGCTCTTCCGGCGATTGGAGGCGCTCTTTTTCAGGCGGCGGGGTTTCGTTGATCAGATAGGGCTTGATGGATTCGTACTGGGCGAAAAACTGGGTCATGTCCACGATCAAGTCACGCACCACGGGCAGGCCCGGCAGGGGCTTGAGCACGATCGGATCTTTGAGCGTGCGCAAATTGGTCAGGCACGCTAGGCCATTTTTGCCGTTGATGTTCATCGCGTCAGAGCCACAGACGCCCTCGCGGCAGGAGCGGCGGAAGGCCAGGCTGGGGTCATGCGCCTTGAGCTTGACAAGCGCATCCAGCAGCATGCGTTCATTGCCTTGCAATTCAAGCTCAACCGTTTCCATGCGGGGCTTGGCGTCTTTGTCCGGGTCGTAGCGGTAAATCTTGAAAGTACGTTTTTGCATCGTGTTCGCCTCTTTTTTGCGGGGCCTGGAGAGAAAGTTCGCGTAACTGCGCTTAGAACGTGCGGACTTTGGGAGGAATCGTCTCGGTGGTCAGCGGCTGCGTGCGGACAGGCTTGTAAGAGAGGCTGTTGGTCGCGCTGTGCCACAGCGTGTGCTTCATCCAGTGCACGTCATCACGCCCCAAAGGAGCTGGCTCGTAATCGGCGGGATGTTCGTAATCCAGCACGCTGTGGGCGCCACGGCATTCATGCCGGGCCGCAGCGGAAGTCATGGTGGCCTGGGCCACTTCGATCATGTTGTTGACTTCCAGCGCTTCAATGCGGGCGGTATTGAAAACCTTGGAGGTGTCTGCCAGCCCTACGGACAGGGCGCGTTCGCGCAAGGCGTTGATTTTTTCCACGCCTTCATCCATGAGCGCCTGCGTGCGGAAAACGCCCGCGTGCGCCTGCATGGTGCGGCGGATTTCATTGGCCACATCCTGCGAGTACTCGCCATTGGGGTTGTTCTCGACACGGTTGAGGCGCTCCAGCGAGAAATCGGCAGCATCAGCTGGCAGCGGCTTGTGCGCGCCTTGTTCGTGATGCTTGATGATGTGATTGCCAGCTGCCTTGCCGAAAACCAGCAGGTCAAGCAGGGAATTCGTTCCCAGCCGGTTGGCGCCGTGCACGCTGACGCATGAGCATTCGCCCACGGCGTAGAGGCCATTGACGATTTCGTTGTCGCTGCGGCTGGTCTGGACGGCAACCTGGCCGTGAATATTGGTGGGGATGCCGCCCATCTGGTAGTGGATGGTGGGCACCACGGGAATCGGTTCCTTGGTGATGTCCACGTTGGCGAAATTGATGCCGATTTCAAACACCGAGGGCAGGCGCTTGTGGATGGTTTCCGCGCCCAGGTGGTCAAGCTTGAGAACCACGTAATCCTTGTTGGGGCCGCAGCCCCGGCCTTCCTTGATTTCCTGGTCCATGGAGCGGGACACGAAATCACGCGGCGCCAGATCCTTCAGCGTTGGGGCGTAACGCTCCATGAAACGCTCGCCATTGCAGTTGAGCAAGATGGCACCTTCGCCCCGGCAGCCTTCCGTCAGCAAAACACCAGCGCCCGCCACGCCCGTGGGGTGGAATTGCCAGAACTCCATGTCTTGCAGCGGAATGCCCGCGCGGGCGGCCATGCCCAGTCCATCGCCCGTGTTGATGAAAGCGTTGGTCGAGGCCGCGAAAATGCGGCCCGCGCCGCCTGTAGCCAGCAAGACGGTTTTGGCGTGCAGCACGTAGAAATCGCCTGTTTCCATTTCCAGCGCCGTCACGCCCACCACGTCGCCATCGGCATCCCGGATGAGATCAAGCGCCATCCATTCGACAAAGAAGGTGGTATGGGCCTTGACGTTTTGCTGATACAGCGTATGCAGCATGGCGTGCCCCGTGCGGTCGGCAGCGGCGCAGGCGCGTTGCACGGGTTTTTCGCCATAGTTGGCCGTGTGGCCGCCAAAGGGGCGCTGATAGATGGTGCCGTCGGCGTTGCGGTCAAACGGCATGCCGAAATGCTCCAGCTCGTAAACCACCTTGGGCGCTTCCTGGCACATGAATTCGATGGCGTCCTGATCGCCCAGCCAGTCACCGCCTTTGACGGTGTCGTAGAAGTGGTAATGCCAGTTGTCTTCGCTCATGTTGCCCAGGCTGGCGCCAACGCCGCCCTGGGCGGCCACCGTGTGGGAGCGGGTAGGGAAGACCTTGGAGAGCACAGCCACATTCAGGCCCGCCCGCGCCAGTTGCAGCGAGGCGCGCATGCCGGAGCCGCCTGCGCCGACGATGACCACGTCAAATTTGCGGACGGTGATTTTGTCTTTGGTGTATGTCATGTTCGTGGGGAAAAAACTTGCGGGAAAGACAGTCGCTTACAGGCGCCACAGAACCTGAACGGCCCAGCCTGCGCAGCTGATGAGCCAGACGATGGCCAACATATAGAAAACCATGCGCAGGCTGGTTGGCTTGGCGTAATCCATCAACACTTCACGGGCGCCGACCCAGGCGTGCCATGCCAGCGCCACAATAGCCGTGAAGGTCAGCGTCTTCATCCATTGCGAAGAAAAGATTGCCGCCCAGCGGGTGTAGTCCAGCGGGCCGCTGGTCAAAAGAATCTGCGCCACCAGCACAAGCGTGAAAGCCACGATCGCCAGGGCGGATACGCGCTGCGCCAGCCAATCGCGCAAGCCATAGTGCGCGCCTACCACGAGGCGTCGGGAACCGTAATTCACAGCAGCCATTTCTTTCTCCAGTTCAAATCAATACAGCCCGAACAGCTTGGCGCCCAACAGCACGGTGAGGCTCAGGCTCACCGCCAGCACCACCAATGCGGAACGCTTGCCAAACTCCTTGCTCAGTTTGTGCGTCAGCTCCATGTAGATATGGCGGATGCCTGCGCACAAGTGGTGCATGAACGCCCAGATCAGCGCCAGCACCGCGAGCTTGACAATGAAGGCGGGAAATATCCAGATGCCGTGTTCGAACGCAGCCGTGAACTGCATGAAAGAGATTTCGGACGAAATCGACTTGTCGAACAGCCAGATGATGAAAGGCAGCATCAGAATCATCAGAACGCCGCTGATGCGATGCAGGATGGAAACCTTCGCGGCCCAAGGAAGGCGGTAAGTCGTCAAATCCTTGAAGACATTCAGGTTTCTGAATTCAGGCCGTTTGCGGGCTGCTTCTGTCATGAGTACTTCCTTTTCGTGGGAGGGATGCTTCGATAGTCATGTGTCTTTTATAAGACACCTTGAAGTGAAGCAATTTGCGGATTCTATTGCAACGACGTGTATATCTTCGCAAGCTTGCGAAATCTGGAGAGGCTTGACGGGAAATAGAAAAACATCTCTATTTCTTCAACTCAGACGGTTGTGATAGTGGCGTGAATCCGTGCGGTACAAGCCTTTGCGCAGCTCCATGGGGCGGTTGCCATAGGTGAAAGCAATGCGTTCCACGCTCAGCAGCGGCGTGGAAACCGGAATCTGCAAAAGAGCCGCCTGCTGCACGTCAGGCAAAACCGCGCGAATCTTTTCATCGGCACGCACCATGCGCACACCGAATTCCGATTCAAAGAAGGCGTACAAGGAACCCGGATACGCCGACAGGCGATGCGCCGTCAGCCCCCTGAAAGGTTCGCCAGGCAGCCACAGGTCTTCCACGATGGTGGGAATGCCGCCAAATGAAAGCACGCGCCGCGCCTGGATGATGCTTTCGCCCGTTTTCAAGGCCAGCGCCCGCGCCACATCGGCAGTGGCCCGGGCGCGTTTGCATTCCACGATTTCCCGTTGCGCGGGCTGTTCCGCATCTGCTTGATCTACATCAGGCATCAAGCGCAAAAAACGGTACTGCACCTGCTGTTCGGCGTGCGTGGCCACAAAGGTGCCCCGCCCCTGGCGGCGCACCAGCAAATGCCCGGCGGCCAGTTCGTCAATCGCCTTGCGCACCGTTCCCTGGCTGACGCCAAACCGCGCCGCCAGCTCCATTTCGCTGGGAATCACCTCTGCGGGCTTCCATTCGCCTTGTTGCAGGCTGCGCAGGATCAGATCCCTGATTTGTTGATAAAGCGGCCGGAATGAAGGCGTTGCCGCTGGCTGCGCCGCCAGGCTGGCCGTGGGTGCTTCTGATGGGAGAACGCTGTTCATTGCCATCAATCATATCTTATATAAGACACAGGACAGAAACCGGCGAAACCGTTAAACTCAGTGCGGATCTGGTTGTGGCAGCCGCCCTTCCTTGTTTCAAACCAACCCACTGGAGACTCCTGGATATGAGCAAAAAACCCGTCCGTGTTGCCGTGACTGGCGCAGCAGGCCAGATTGGCTATGCCCTTCTGTTTCGCATCGCTTCTGGCGAAATGCTGGGCAAAGATCAGCCTGTCATCCTGCAATTGCTTGAAATTCCCGATGAAAAAGCCCAAAAGGCCCTCAAGGGCGTGATGATGGAGCTGCAAGACTGCGCTTTCCCTTTGCTGGCAGGCATGCAGGCGCATTCGGATCCGATGACGGCCTTCAAGGATGCGGATTACGCCCTGCTGGTGGGCGCGCGCCCGCGCGGCCCCGGCATGGAACGCTCCGACCTACTGGCCGCCAATGCGCAAATCTTCACGGCCCAAGGCAAGGCGCTGAACGCCGTCGCCAGCCGCAACGTAAAAGTGCTCGTGGTCGGCAACCCCGCCAACACCAATGCCTACATCGCCATGAAATCGGCCCCTGATCTGCCGGCCAAGAACTTCACCGCCATGCTGCGGCTGGATCACAACCGCGCTGCCAGCCAGATTGCCGAAAAAACGGGCAAGCCGGTCAAAGACATCAAAAAGCTCACTGTCTGGGGCAACCACTCCCCCACCATGTATGCCGATTACCGCTTCGCCACCATTGACGGGCAAAGCGTGAAAGACATGATCAACGACCAGGAATGGAACGCCAATGTTTTCCTGCCCACCGTGGGCAAGCGCGGCGCGGCCATCATCGAAGCGCGCGGCCTGTCTTCGGCAGCCAGCGCTGCCAACGCGGCCATTGACCACATGAGCGACTGGGCGCTGGGCACGAATGGCGAATGGGTCACCATGGGCATTCCCTCGCAAGGCTGGTACGGCATTCCGCAAGGCGTGGTCTTCGGTTTTCCCGTGACCTGCGAAAACGGCGAATACAAAGTGGTTGAGGGGCTGGAAATCGACGCTTTCAGCCAGGAGCGCATCAACAAGACGCTGGCCGAACTGCAAGGCGAGCAAGAAGGCGTCAAGCACTTGCTGTAAGAACCTGTTTCGAGTCTTGCCGCGAACCGGTTTGACCGCCGGTTCAGCCCCTGAAGTCATCCGCCATTTCGCTATTGATTTGATGGCATCAAAGTCAATAAAAGCGTGCGACAGAGGCATTTTCAGGGGCTGGAATTTGCTCTCAAAAACAGAGTAAACCGCACAAAACAAGACTCGCCTGTTTGCACTTTTGCACCCACGGACAAATCGAAAGCAGGCTCTGGCAACCAACACCCCGCGCTGGCATGCCTGAATGTCAGTGCCGCCGGTTCAACCGTTTTGCAACCTTTCCCGTTCGCGCCAGAAGCCGGTTTCCATCTTGTTTTCAATAGCCGAAAGAGCCGCATGACAAACCTGAGCGCATTTGCCCTGCATCCCCGCAGCGTGCTGCTGGCCGCGCAGGCCAGCCGGGGCATGCTGCCCGTGTGCGACCACTACAGCGGCGTGGAAGCGCGCATGCGCAAGAGCCTGCAATTGCAGGCCGAAATGACGGAAGAATTTGGCGCCTGCGTGTTTGACGTCACGCTGGACTGCGAAGACGGCGCGCCCGCTGGCGGCGAAGCCGAACACGCCGCGCTGGTTGGCGAGCTGGCCTTGTCCGCGCCTGCAAAAGCCCGCGTGGGCGTGCGCGTTCATCCCGTGGATCACCCCGCATTCACGCAAGACCTGGCCGCCATCCTGCCCCGCGCCGGGCATCGCCTGGCCTACGTCATGCTGCCCAAGGTGGAATCGGTTCATGACGTAACCCGGGCCGAAGAAGCCCTCTTGTCCATCTACCCCCAGGGCCTGCCGCTGCATGCGCTGATCGAGTCGCCCGCCGCCGTGCACCGGGCGTTTGACATTGCTGCCCATCCGCGCGTGGAATCCTTGAGCTTTGGCCTCATGGACTTTGTTTCGGCCCATGCAGGCGCCATACCGGCACAAGGCATGGGCGCGCAAGGCCAGTTCAGCCATCCGCTCGTGGTGCGCGCCAAGCTGGAAATCGCTTCTGCCGCCCATGCTTTCGGCAAAGTGCCCTCGCACTGCGTGGTGACTGAATTCAATGACGCCGCCGCGCTCAGGCAAGCCGCCTGCCGCGCCGCGCAGCAGCTGGGCTACACGCGCATGTGGAGCATTCACCCCGCGCAAATCCGTCCCATCCTCGAAGCCTTCGCGCCTGACGAGCGCCAGATCGACGAGGCCACGGCCATCCTCCTGGCCGCGCAGCAAGCCCGCTGGGGGCCTATCAGCCATCAGGGCCGTCTGCATGACCGTGCCAGCTACCGCCACTACTGGCAGCTGCTGGAGCGCGCCCACACCACAGGCCGTGCGCTTCCCCGCGAAGCGCGCGCCTGGTTTTCCAACTGATCTTTCCGCAACCCTGAAGAGAAAGCACGCACCATGAAACCCGCTCTCATCGCCCTCGTTGCCGCCGCCTGCCTGATGTCCCTGGGCACGGCTCACGCCGCCGAAAACAAGCCCCAAAAGCCCGCCGCAGCGCAAAAAGCGGCCAAAAAGCCCGTAAAGCGCGCTGCCAAAAAAACCGCCAAATCCAAGGCCGCAGCGCCCAAACCCGCGCCTGCCGCCGCCGTTGATCAGCCTTTGACGGAAGCTGAAAAAAACATCGCCAAACTCGTGCACACCGGCACGATTTCCTGTGATCTGAACACCAAGGTTTCGCTGGAGCCTGACGCCGACAACCCGGGCCACTTCTTCCTGCACATGGGCAAGCTGCGCTACCACATGCGCCCCATGGAAAGCCGCACTGGCGCCGTGCGCCTGGAAGACACCCGCGCCCGCGCCCTGTGGCTGCAACTGGGCAACAAATCCATGCTGATGGACCAGAAACAAGGCAAGCGCATTGCCGACGGCTGCATGTCGCCCGAGCAGCGCGAGTTCTCCGCGCAAATGGACAAGATGCCCCGCCAGAGCCTGTTTGATCAAAAACCCTGAACCTGGCTCAACGCAAGCCAGCGTTTTTCGTTTTCATACCCATAAAAGGAGAATCCCACATGTTAAAAGCCTATCGTGAACACGTCGCCGAACGCGCGGCGCTGGGCATCCCGCCGCTGGCGCTCAATGCCAAACAGACCGAAGAGCTGATCGAACTCATCAAGAACCCGCCCGCCGGCGAAGCCGAATTCCTGATGGATCTGCTCACCCACCGCGTGCCGCCCGGCGTGGACAACGCGGCCAAGGTCAAGGCTTCATTTCTGGCCGCCGTGGCGCATGGCGACATCCAGGTCGCCCTCATCAGCCGCGCCAAGGCCACCGAGCTGCTGGGCACCATGGTCGGCGGCTACAACGTGCACCCGCTCATCGAACTGCTGGACGACAAGGACGACGCCGTCGCAGACGCCGCTGCCAGCGCGCTCAAGAAAACGCTGCTGATGTTCGATTTCTTCAACGACGTGGCCGCCAAGGCCAAGGCGGGCAACGCGCGCGCCAAGGCCGTCATCCAGAGCTGGGCCGATGCCGAGTGGTTCACCAGCCGCCCCAAAGTGCCCGAAAAAATCACCGTCACCGTCTTCAAGGTGCCCGGCGAAACCAACACCGACGACCTCTCTCCCGCCCCCGACGCCTGGAGCCGCCCGGACATTCCGCTGCACTACCTGGCGATGCTGAAAAACACCCGCCCCGACGCCCCCTTCAAGCCCGAAGAAGACGGCAAGCGCGGCCCCATCCAGTTCATTGAAGACCTGAAGAAAAAAGGCCACGTCGTCGCCTACGTGGGCGACGTGGTCGGCACCGGCTCCAGCCGCAAATCGGCCACCAACAGCGTCATCTGGGCCACCGGGCAAGACATCCCCTTCGTGCCCAACAAGCGCTTTGGCGGCGTCACCCTGGGCGGCAAGATTGCCCCCATCTTCTTCAACACGCAGGAAGACTCCGGCTCGCTGCCCATCGAAGTGGACGTCAGCCAGATGGACATGGGCGATGTCATCGACATCTACCCCTACGAAGGCCGCATCGAAAAAGCCGGCCAGAAGATTGCCGACTTCGCGCTCAAGAGCGAAGTGCTGCTTGACGAAGTGCAGGCCGGCGGCCGCATCAACCTCATCATCGGCCGGGGCCTGACGGCCAAGGCGCGCGACTTCCTCGGCCTGCCCGCTTCCAGCGCCTTCCGCCTGCCCAAGGCCCCCGTGGACACCGGCAAGGGCTTCACCCTCGCGCAGAAGATGGTGGGCCGCGCCTGCGGCCTGCCTGAAGGCAAAGGCATTCGCCCCGGCACCTATTGCGAGCCGCGCATGACCACTGTCGGCAGCCAGGACACCACCGGCCCCATGACGCGCGACGAACTCAAAGACCTGGCCTGCCTGGGCTTTTCTGCCGACATGGTGATGCAGTCCTTCTGTCACACCGCCGCCTACCCCAAGCCGGTGGACGTGAAAACCCACCGCGAGCTGCCCGCCTTCATCAGCACGCGCGGCGGCGTTGCCCTGCGCCCGGGCGACGGCGTTATCCATTCCTGGCTCAACCGTCTGCTGCTGCCCGACACCGTGGGCACCGGCGGCGACAGCCACACGCGCTTTCCCATCGGCATCAGCTTTCCGGCAGGCTCCGGCCTGGTCGCCTTTGCCGCCGCCACCGGCGTCATGCCGCTGGACATGCCTGAAAGCGTGCTCGTGCGCTTCAAGGGCGAGCTGCAACCGGGCGTGACCCTGCGCGACCTCGTGCACGCCATCCCGCTCTACGCCATCAAGCAGGGCCTGCTCACCGTGGCCAAGGCGGGCAAGAAAAACATCTTCTCCGGCCGCATCCTGGAAATCGAGGGCCTGCCCAACCTGAAAGTGGAACAAGCCTTCGAGCTGTCAGACGCCTCCGCCGAACGCTCGGCCGCCGGCTGCACCATCAAGCTGGACAAGGCGCCCATCATCGAGTACCTCCAATCCAACGTCGTGCTCATGAAAAACATGATCGCCGACGGCTACCAGGACGCCAAGACGCTGGCACGCCGCATCGAGAAAGTGGAGCAATGGCTTGCCAACCCGCAGCTGCTTGAAGCCGATGCCGACGCCGAATACGCCGCCGTCATCGAAATCGACATGAACGAAATCAAGGAGCCGATCGTCTGCTGCCCCAACGACCCGGACGACGCCAAAACCCTCTCCGACGTGGCCGGCACCAAGATCGACGAAGCCTTCATTGGCTCGTGCATGACCAACATCGGGCACTTCCGCGCCGCCGCCAAGCTGCTGGGCGGCCAGCGCGACATCCCGGTGCAGCTGTGGATCGCCCCGCCCACCAAGATGGATCAAAACGAACTCATCAAGGAAGGCCACTACGCCGCCTTCGGCGCCTCCGGCGCGCGCACCGAAATGCCCGGCTGCTCGCTGTGCATGGGCAACCAGGCGCAAGTGCGCGCGGGCGCCACCGTCATCTCCACCAGCACCCGCAACTTCCCCAACCGCCTGGGCAAGAACACCAACGTCTTTCTCGGCTCGGCGGAACTCACGGCCATCGCCTCGCGCCTGGGCAAACTGCCCACCCGCGAGGAATACCTCAAGGAAATGGGCATCGTGGACTCCGACAAAGCCGGCATCTACCGCTACATGAACTTCGACCAGATTCCCGAATACGCCGAAGTCGCCGAAGGCCTGGGCAACGCGCTGGAGCAGCACCCCTGAAGCGCGCCTGCTGACCACGGCGCGGACGCCAAAGCGCCCGTGCCGTGGGAAGCATCAGAAATAGGAGCGAATTCAGAGGGGGTAAAACACCCTCTCGCGCAATTTTCACTAGGACCTCATGCTATGAATCAAGGAGCAAAATAAAGGGGGTGAAATGGCGCGCTTCATCTGCGCCGCTGTGCATGCCATCCCAATCCGCCCGTCTCCATCCCGCTCTTGCCGCGCTCACGGGCAGAGGCATGAGCAGGGCGCTGAAGCAGGGCACTGATTCCCCTGGCGATCCAGACCCCGGCAGCCGCTTTGGGCTGCCGGGGTTTTTTCATGTCCGCTTTCATGCCCGCAGCCGCGCCCGGGGCGGGCCTTCGCCCCTGCCTGGCGCCGCCTGCTGATTTCTGCGCCCGGCGCTGCCGCCCCGGCGACAATTCGCGCCCATGACCGCGCCTGCCTCCATGAGCACCCCGTCCGAAGCCCCCGCGCAGGCGTCTGCGTCCGGCTCATCCGCCGCCCCGTCTGCCTTGCGGATTGCCGTGGTGGGCCACACGAACGCGGGCAAAACCTCGCTTTTGCGCACGCTCACGCGGCGGGCGGCGTTTGGCGAAGTCTCTGACCGGCCCGGCGTCACGCGGCACGTCGAGCGCATCGACCTGCTGCTGCAAGGCGAAGTGGCCGTGCGCTTTTTCGACACGCCGGGCCTGGAAGACGCCGTGGCGCTGCTCGACTACCTGCAAGAGCTGCCCGCCCAAAGCCTGCCCGCGCACCCCAGCCGCACCGACCGCGTGCGCGCCTTTTTGAGCGGCCCCGAAGCGCATGCCAGCTTCGAGCAGGAAGCCAAAGTGCTGCGCGCCCTGCTTGAACACGCAGACGCGGCCATGCTCGTCATCGACACGCGCGCGCCCGTGCTGCCCAAATACCGCGCCGAAATGGAAGCGCTGGCCTGGTGCGCGCGCCCCATCATGCCCGTGCTCAATTTCGTGCGCGCCGCAGGCAGCCGCCAGGACGGCTGGCGCGCCGCCTTGCGCGATGCGGGCCTGCACGCCTGCGCGGCGTTTGACGCCGTTGCTCCCTTCAACGGGGCCGAAACCGCGCTGTACCGCGACCTGGCCGCGCTGCTGCCCGAGCGCCGCCGCCAGCTTGAAGACATTGCCCGCCAGCTTGAGCAGCAGGCGCAAGACCGCCAGCGCGCCGCGCGCCTGGCCATCGCCAGCGCCCTTGTCAGCGTGGCCGCCATGCGCCGGTCCATCGCCGCAGGCGAATACGCCGATCCGGCGCGGCGCGACGCCTTCATCCACGCCTTCCAGCAAGACTGCGCGGCCCATGCCCGCCGGGCCGCGCAGGCGCTGCTGCGCGCGCACGCCTTCGGGCCGGAAGACGCCGAAGCCGCCAGCCTGCCGCAACTGGCCCAGCGCTGGGAGGACGACCTGTTCAACCCCGCCTTGCTCAAAGAAGCTGGCCGCCGCCTGGGCCTGGGCGCGGCCATTGGCGCGGGCATCGGCGCGGTGGCCGACGTGGCATTGGCGGGCCTGTCGCTGGGCGCCGCCGCCACGCTGGGCGGCGCCATTGGCAGCGCCCTGAGCGGCGGCTGGCAGCCCCTGGCTGGCAAGCTGCGCGGCCGCCTCACCGGCACGCAGGAACTCACGGCGCAAGACGCCGTGCTCGCCCTGCTGGCCGCGCGCCTTCTGGCGCTCAACCAGGCCCTCACGCAGCGCGGGCACGCCGCCCAGCACAAGCTGCGCGCGGCCGAATGGGAAGAGGGCAGCCAGCAAGCCGCCCAGGCCCGCCAGCTGACGGCCACGCTGGCGGACGCCCTGCGCCCGGCCCGCGCTCACCCGGACTGGGAAGAGCGCCCCGGCGCGCCGCCCGTTTTTGACCCCGGGCGTGACGCCCTGACGCAACGCGTGGCCAGCCTGCTGCCCGCAGCGGAGCCGGAAACGCCCGCCGCCAGCCCCGGCGCCGCAAGGCAGCCTGAAACGCCAGCGGCCTGGCCCGGGGAATGACGCCACTTTGGCCCCAGCCCAACCTTCCCGCCGCCCCAAGCGGCCCCAATCAGCTTCAAGCCAGCCGATAGCGCCTTCATGACGCGCCGAAATCCGCTCCTTGATCCATAGCATGAGGTCCTGGCGGAACGCGCGCAAACGGCCTTTTCGCCCGCCGGTATTCGCTCCTCTTTTGATATGGCCGGATGCTTTTCGCCAGGCTGCCGCGCGCAAGGCGGGCGGTGGAGAAAGGGCAGAGGAAAGACGGCTTGCGCTGATCAGCGCAGGGCGGCCCTTCGCTTTGCGCCAAGAGTCTGTTCAGAGCCTGGCTGTGAGGGGCGAAAGGGGCGAAGGGGAAGGGGGCGAAGGGGGCGGAATCAGGCTGCAAGGCGATAACCGCAAATGGGCCTTGCGGCTGGCGAGGCATTTGCAGCGCCCGAGAGTGCCCGAGAGCGCCCGAGGCCGCGCTTTTGGCGCCCGCAGGCAGATTGCGGACAGGCGCTCAGGCGGCGGATCGCCAGCGGGGGCTGCATCAGAAACAGGAGCGAATGCAAAGGGGGTCAAAAAGGCTTTTGCGCCCGTTCCACCAGGACATGACGCTATGGATTCGGGAGCGAAAAATAGCCGCTTCCGCTGGACCTGCGCCCGGCCTGCCCGAACCGTTCTTTTTGGGGCCGGGCTGCGCACAGGCGCTAGAAGCCTTCCCACTCGCCGGCCAGGCCCTGGGGCAGGCCCAGCAGGTCGAGCGCGCGGGCCACGCTGTGATCCACCATTTCGTCGATGCTGGCGGGGCGCTGGTAGAGGGCGGGGACGGGCGGGCAGATGATGGCGCCCGCTTCGGTGGCGGCGGCCATGTTGCGCAGGTGAATAAGGCTCAGGGGCGATTCGCGCGTCATGAGCACGAGGCGGCGGCGCTCTTTGAGCGTGACGTCGGCGGCGCGGGTGAGCAGGTTGTCGCCCAGGCCGTGGGCGATGGCGGCCAGGGTGCGCATGGAGCAGGGGGCGACGATCATGCCCATCGTCTGAAACGAGCCGCTGGCGATGCTGGCGGCCAGGTTGGTGCTGGCGTGCAGGGTGTGGGCCAGTTGCAGCGCCTGGGTGTCGGTCACGCCGGTTTCGTGGCGCAAATTGAGCCAGCCGGCGGGGGTGATGACCAGGTGCACTTGCAGGCCGGTTTTCTTGAGGGCTTGCAGCAGCCGCAGGCCGTAGGTGGCGCCGCTGCTGCCGGAGATGCCCACGATGAGGCGGCGGGCGCAGGCGCGCTCAGGCGGCTGCGGTTTCATGGCGTTCGGCATGCGGCGCGCGGGATGGCTCGGGCGTGCTGGCGGCGCGGGGGGCGGGGCAAGGGCGCGCCGGGCCGCTGCTTCCGGCCTGGGCGGGCGGCGCGGCCGTTTCCTGCGGCGGGCACAGGGGCTGCGCGGCCAGATCGGCCTCAACCTGGGCGAGCACCTGGGCGGCCTGCTCGGGGTCGTAGTCTTCGTGGGTGCGTTTTTTGACGCCGTATTGCTGGAGCTGGTAGTGGCGGTCAGGCGCGATGCCGTGGCGCGCGAGGCTGCTTTTCACGCACACGAGCGCGCAGCCGTCGAGCGCGACGATGGGGCGGCCCGATTTGGCGATTTTCACGAGGTAGGGCACGTCGCCGCCCACGCCGGCGATGCACGACATTTCAGCCACGCCGCGCCGGTCAAGCTTGACGGCGACGTGGTTGGCAAGCTGCGCGGCGCTGGAGCAGCCGGAGCAGGAGTAGACCAGGGGCAGGGATGGGTCGTGGGCGGGCATGGCGCTTGGGTTTTCGTTTCAGGGCTTGCGGATGAAGGGCGGCAGCGGCGGCAGCGGCAGCTTGGGCAGGCGCTGCACGAGGTCTTGCAGGGGCTGCGGCGCGTGGCGGGTGAAGACGGCCTGGGGCGTCCAGTACAGCGGGTCGAGCACGGGCAGCTCCAGCGCGTCGAGCGCGTTTTTCACCACCAGGCCCAGTTCGGTGTCGCCTTCCATGATGAGGCGGCGGTTGAAAAAGAGCGTGTCGGGGTCTTGCTTGCGCTGGGCCAGGAGCACGAAGTCTTGCGCGTTGGCGCTGATGGCCAGGTCTGGCTCGGCGTGCCGCGCGCAGGGGGCGAATTTGCCGCCTTGCCAGGTGAAGTCAAAGTCCAGCCGCGCGTCGCGCACGCGAATGGCCAGGCGCTTGCCTTCGAGCAGGGCCGTGACGTCTTCGGGCAGATGCCTGGCCAGGGCCAGGTTGATGACGGCCACCAGCAGCATGGAGCCTGGGTAGGCAGGCAGCAGCGACAGGGCCGCGCCCACGGGCGCGGGCAGGGTGTAGGCGGCCGGCGGCGTGGCGGCGGAAGCGGAGATGGCCTGTTGCATGGCGGTTTCCTTGGAAAGTGAAGGGATGGAAAGAAATGGGATAGGGCTTAGCCGCGCGCCACGGAAAGCGGCGCGAAGCTTTGCGCCACGGGCATGACTTCAATGCGGTTCACGTTCACATGCGGGGGCTGCTGCACCAGCCAGAGCACGAT
>NZ_JARVII010000019.1:0-51157 GCF_029813755.1 Ottowia cancrivicina
GCGCCGTGGTGCAAGCCGCCCTGAGCGTGCTGGCGCAGACCCGCGCCCTCGGCCCGCGCGCCCTGGCCACGCGCCCCGTGCTGCGCCGCCGCGACACGCCGCGCGTGCTGTGGCGCTGCCTGCTCATGTGAGAGGCGGCTCACCCGTGCGTTCGTGAGCGCAAAAAGCACGGACTTGGGCCTTGCGCACCCTTGCCAGGCCCCAAGCAAGCTGCAAAGCCCACGCTGTCGTGGCAACAAATGTTCAATCAAGTTCCATGGCAAATCCGCAAGGGCGCATCTGCGTATCACGCTCCTGATGAAACGCTCTGGTGAAAATCGCGTGAAACAGCGAAGCTGCATTTTTGGCTCATCGAAATTGCTCCCGTTTCCGATGCCGCCCGGCCAGCGCCAGAGTGCAGGTGGGCTGCTTTGAAAAGGCTCTTAGAGCAGGCCTGCCTGCCGTGCGAAAGCGTTCAACGCCCGGGCGAATTCGGCATAGCCTTGGGCGTTGGCATGCACGGCGTCGCTGCGCAGAGCGGGCTGGGCGAGCACGCGGCTCCAGCCGTTCGCAAACAGGGGCAGTTGCAGCTCGCCAGCCAGGCTGGCGTAGAGCGCGTGGTCATTCAAGCGCCCCAGGGCGGCGGAAAGGGTGAGGGCGGGTACGGCCACCAGCAGCACTTGCGCGCCGCTGGCCTTGGCTTGCTCGCAGATGGCGCGGATGTGGCGGTATGTGTTGGCTTCGGGCAGGCGACGCAGAAAGTCATTGCCGCCAATGCTGACGATGACCAGTTGCGGCGCGTGTTCTTGCAGCAGTCCGGGCAGGCGTTGCAAGGCTTGCGCGGCGGTGTCGCCGGGCACGCCGCCGTTGGCGATGCGCCAGCCCGTCAGCGCCGCCAATACGGCTGGGTAGCTGGTTTCAGGCGTCGCGCCAACGCCCCAGGTGAGCGAGTCGCCCAAGGCCAGCACGGGCGCACCGGGCGGCACACGCGTGACGGGTGGCTTTTTGCGGCCGCAGGCGGGCAGCAGGCAGGCACAAGCAAGCAGGAGGAAGGCGCAGCGGCGCGAGGGCATGGAAGAGAGAAATCAGGCGGATGCGTCCGGCCTCGGCCATTGCGCCCAGGTTTGCGGCACGTGGTTTGCGCTGTCTGCGCCACTTGCCTTGCGGGGAGGAAAGAGCAGTACGGGGCGTTTGATGAGACTGGGGCGGACCAGCATCAGGGCACTGGCGCCGTCTTGCGCCAGTGCAGCGGGCAGCGCGCCCTGCTTTTTGAAATCATGAAAAACCAAGGCCACGGCTGGCGACGCACTGACGGGTTTTGCAGACGGCCATGCCGTAGGACATGGGACTGTCGCAGAGCAGGGCATGGGCGCGGCTTTCAGGCCTGGGGCGACAGGCGCGCGGGCGAGGTGTATTCGCGGCGGTATTGCTCGAAGCTGAGGGTGTCGCTCACTTCAATTGCATGCTGCTGCGCGCGCGATTGCACGGCCATTTCGGCAAAGCGCTGGCGCAAGGCGGCGCCGGGCGGCTGTGCCAGCATGAGGGAGCGGATTTGCTGCGAGCGGTCGAGCATGAAGGCCACGTAGCTGTCGCCATAGCCGGGCAGCGCCGCCAGCACGCGGGCCGAGGGCAGCAGGGCGGGGTTGTGCAGGGCCTGCTGCGCGGCCTGCACGGCGGCCTGGTGGCCGTCGCCGCCCAGGGCTTCGTCCAGCGCGCGGGCCAGCGCGGGCAGCTCGCCCAGCACCTGGGCGGCCCAGTCGGTCAGCGCCACTTCCATGCCGCCGCAAGCGAGCTTGAGGCCCGGCTCGCGGCCGCGCTCGGCCACCAGATGCTGGTTGCGCTTGAGCGCTTCGATTTCGGCGGGGCTGTCGGGCGGGCTGTCGCTGAGCAGGCAGTGCAGCAAGAACACATCCAGAAAGCGCATGGTCTGCTCGTCTATGCCCACGGGCAGGAAGGGATTGAGGTCCATCAGCCGCACTTCCACGTATTCCACGCCGCGCGCGCGCAAGGCGTGCAGGGGGCGCTCGCCCGGCTCGATCACGCGCTTGGGGCGAATGGTGCCGTAGAACTCGTTTTCAATTTGCAGCAGCGTGACGGCCAGCTGGTTGTAGTCGCCGCTGGGCGCCTGGATGCCGATGGCTTCATACGCGGGCCAGGGGCGCGTGAGCGCGTCTTGCAGCGAGGCGGCGTAGCCTTCCAGGCCGTTGTAGCTGACGGCCAGCGTGGATTGCGCATCGCTCTGGTACCCCAGCCGCCCCATGCGCAGCGACGTGGCGTGCGGCAAATATATGGCCCGGCTGCCCAGCGGCTGCAAGGCATGCTGGCGGCCCTGCACGAAAGTGCCGCACACAACGGGCGAGGCGCCAAACAGGTACAGCAGCAAAAAGGCGTGGCGGCGGAAGTTGCGGATCAGCCCGAAATACTGCTCGCTGCCCGCGCCCGGAAGCGACCAGTTGTAGTGAATGCCCGAAATGGTCTGCATGCGCCGCCCGTAGCGGTGCCCCAGCCCCATGCGATAGACGCTCTTGGCGCGGCCCACGTTGCTGGTGCCGTAGTAGCCCAGCGGAATCATTTCATCAGGCGGCAGCTTGCAGGGCATGCTGGAAGCCCACAGCATCTCATCGCCCAGCGCGGCCATTTCGGCATACACCACCTGGTGAATTTGCCGCAGCTCATCCAGGCAAGCCTGCACGCTGCCATGCGTGCCCGTGACCAGCTCCGGCTGCGACTCGCTGAAATCCGTGGTGATGTGCGGGTGCGTGAGCGGCGAGCCAAGCGCCGCCGGATGCGGCGTGAGCGCCAGCGCGCCATCTGGCGCAGCGCGCAGGCTTTCTTTTTCCAGCCCGCGCCGCATGCCCGGCAGGGCCTCGGGCGGCAAGGCCGCCAGGCGGCGCAAAAGCAAATCACTGGATGCGTTCATGTCGTCAAGCCCCGGGGTCGTTCAATGGCAGAGGAAGGTAACACACGGCCCCCGCGCGGCGGGCCGAGCGTCTTTCTGCGTCTGTCTCGTGTTTGTTCAGCGCCTGTCGCACGCCCGTTTCACGCTTTTTCCGCCCAATTCGCGTTGATGGCCAAGCAGAAAGCATGCAGGTCAGTTTAGCTATTTAATCAATAGCATGATGTCCTAGTGGAATGTGCGCAACAAGGCATTTTTGACCCCATGAATCCGCTCCTGTTTTTGGGTGGCGCTGGCATGAAGGCCCTGCCAGCCATTGACCACGCTCTGCGGTTTGGCGGGATTGGCAAGCCCTCAAGCCCGGTTGGAGACTTGCGCGGATTCAAACGTGGCCATTTCGTTCAGGATGGCGCAGGCGCTTTGCAGCAGCGGCCAGGCCAGCATGGCGCCGGTGCCTTCGCCCAGGCGCAGGCCCAGATCGAGCAGCGCCTGGGCGTGCAGGCGCTCCAGCATGAGCGTGTGGCCGCGCTCTTGCGAGTGGTGGGCGAATACGCAGTAGGGGCGCGCGTTGGGCGCGAGTTCGCAGGCCGCCAGCGCGGCGGCGGTGGTGATGAAGCCATCGACGACGATCACGCGCCGCTCGCTTGCCGCTTGCAGCAGCGCGCCGGCGAGCGTGGCGATTTCAAAGCCGCCCAGCGCGGCCAGCGCGGCCAGCGGCGTGCGCGCGTCGGCATTGGCCGCCAGGGCGCGCGCCAGTGTTTCGCACTTGCGTTGCAGGCCCGCGTCGTCCAGGCCGGAGCCGCGCCCCACGCATGCGGCCAGCGCGGCGCCGCTTTCGCGCCCTGTCAGCCGCGCCAGCAGCAAGGAGGCGGCGCTGGTGTTGCCGATGCCCATTTCGCCCAGCAGCACGGCATTGCCCGGCAGGCTTTGCACCAGCGCGCGGCCATTGCGGATGGCCTGCTCGCACTGCGCCAGGCTCATGGCCGGCCCTTGCGTGCTGTCGGCCGTGCCGGCGGCAATGCGCATCTGGCGCAGGCCGGGCGCGTCTTCAAAGGGCTGGCGAACGCCGCAGTCGGCCACCGTGAGCGCGACGCCGTGCTGGCGCGCCAGCACGCTGATGGCGGCGCCGCCAGAGAGGAAGTTGCGCACCATCTGCCAAGTCACGTCCACCGGGAAGGGCGAGACGCCTTGCGCGGCAATGCCGTGGTCGGCCGCGCACACCAGCATTTGCGGCTGCGCCAGGCGCGGCGCTTCGCTGCCCAGCGCCTGGCCGATTTGCACGGCCAGCGCTTCCAGGCGGCCCAGCGAGCCGGTCGGCTTGGTTTTGCTGTCGAGCAGGCTCTGAATGCGCGTGGCCAGGGCGGTGTCGGGGGCGGCGATGTCTGGAATGAGGCCGGGCAGTTCGGATGTCATGGTGTTTGTCCTTGCGGGGTGGAAGAAATGCCGTCACCAGAGACTTTCAGGCGCGGAATCGGGCGTTTGTCCTTGTGCAGTCAGCGCATGCCGCTATTGTTTGAGGAGCGATGGGCCGGTTTTGCCGGGGGTGCGGCTGGCGGTTTTTCCCGCGCTTGTTCTTGCAGCCATTGCAGCACGGGAATCGTGCCGGGCAGCACGGGCGCCACTTGCACGGGCAGGGTTTGCCAGGCGTGCTGCTGGCCTTCGCGCATTTGCGGCTGGCCGCGCCAGGCGTGGACTTTGCAAAAGTGCAGGCGCACCAGGGCGTGGGGGTAGTCCACCAGTTGCTGGCGCCAGGGGCGGATGGCGGCGGCCTCCAGCGTCAGGCCCAGCTCTTCATTGAGTTCGCGCGCCAGGGCCTGGGCGACGGTTTCGCCCGCTTCGAGCTTGCCGCCCGGAAATTCCCAGTAGCCCGCGTAGGCTTTGCCGGACGGGCGCGTGGTGAGCAGGAATGAGCCGTCTGCGCGGATGAGGATGCCGACGGCCACGTCGATGGCCTGGCGCTGCGCCTGCTGCGCGCCGCCCGTGCGGGGCAGCTGCGGGTCGGCGTGGAGGATGCGGCTGTTCATGCCGGGCCGCCTTGCGTGGCAGC
Organism: Ottowia cancrivicina; assembly: GCF_029813755.1. Classification (NCBI taxonomy): domain Bacteria; kingdom Pseudomonadati; phylum Pseudomonadota; class Betaproteobacteria; order Burkholderiales; family Comamonadaceae; genus Ottowia; species Ottowia cancrivicina. Next base: position 4,923 of record NZ_JARVII010000019.1, read on the forward strand.
TGGCGCGGCGGCTGCCGGGGGTTGATCAGATGCGCTCCGCCCCATGTAGTCGCGCGCGAATTGCTGCGCCACGCGGCCGCTGCGCGAGCCGCGCTCCAGCGCCCAGATCAGAGCCTCGGGCCGCGCGGCGGCGATTTGCGCGGGGCTGGCGCCCAGCGCGGCCAGCCACTGGGCGGCGATGCGCAGGTATTCGTCCTGGCTGAAGGGGTAAAAGCTCGCCCACAGGCCGAAGCGCTCGGAGAGGGAGACTTTTTCCTCGATGGCCTCGCCCGGGTGCAGCTCGCCGTTTTCGCCGTGGCGGGCGGCCAGGTTGTCGCGCATGGTTTCGGGCAGCAGGTGGCGGCGGTTGCTGGTGGCGTAGATGAGCGCGTTGGGCGCGGCGGCAGCCACGCTGCCGTCGAGCGCGCTTTTGAGGGCCTTGTAGCCCGGCTCGCCTTCGTCAAAGCTGAGGTCGTCGCAGTAGATGATGAATTTTTCAGGGCAGCCCGCCACCAGGGCCATGATGTCGGGCAGGTCGGGCAGGTCGGCCTTGTCCACTTCAATCAGGCGCAGGCCCTGCGCGGCCCATTCGTTCAGGCAGGCGCGGATGAGCGATGACTTGCCCGTGCCGCGCGCGCCGGTGAGCAGCACGTTGTTGGCCGGGCGGCCTTGCAGAAATTGCAGGGTGTTGCGCGCGACTTTTTCTTTTTGCGTGTCAATTTCCTTCAGGTCGCCCAGGGCGATGGCGCCCACGCTGGGCACCGGCTCCAGCCGGCAGGCGCCGCCGCGCTTGCGGTAGCGCCAGGCCACGGCGCGCGGCCAGTCGGGTGCGGCCAGCGGGCGGGGCAGGGCGGCGTCCAGCCGCTCGGTCAGGCGCTCTACGCGGGCGATGAGCGTGGCCAGCAACTCTTCCAGCGCGGTCATGGCTGGCTCCCTGGCGCCTGAATGCGGGTTTCATCGGCGCATTCAACGACGCAGAAGCTGGCGGCGTATTCGCTCTCGTCCGTGAGGCTGATGTGCGCGCGCAGGCCGCGTTCGGCAAACCAGCTTTGGAGCGCGCCGTGCAGCACCACTTGCGGCGCGCCGCCGGGGCGGTTGGCGATTTCGCACAGCTGCCACTGCATGGGGCCGCTCATGCCCGTGCCGATGGCCTTGCTGAACGCCTCTTTGGCTGAAAAGCGCGTGGCCAGGTAGCGCAGGCCGCGCTCGGGCCAGCGGGCGCTGCGGCGGCGCCACACGGCCAGCTCGCCGCCGGAGAGAATTTTTTCGGCGAAGCGCTCGCCATGCCGCCCGAAGCTGGCGCGGATGCGGCGGATGTCGCAGATGTCAGTGCCGATGCCGTAGATCATGGTGAGGCGCAAGAGTGCAGAAGGTTGAAGGGCAGGAAAAAAGGGCAGGGCGGGGCAGAATTAGCTCCTTGATCCATAGCATGATGTCCTAGCCGAATGTGCGCCGAACGCCCTTTTGATGGGTCTGAATTCGCTCCTGATTCAGGAGTGTTTTCGGGGCATTGCAGGCGGCCTTCCGGCTTGCTCACAGCTTCCAGCGGGCCATGAGCTTTTCGGGCGGCAGCTCGTCGTAGTTCTCGAAGGGCTGGTGTATCCAGGGGTTGGTGGGCAGGCGCTCCACGCAGTAGTCGGGCTGGAAGCTGGAGCAGCCTTTGCTCCAGAGCACGGCGGTGCGCATTTCGGTGATGGGCGGGTAGCTGCTGCGCAGGCGCTGCACCACGGCTTGCAGCGTGACGCCGGTGTCGGCCAGGTCATCAACGAGCAGCACGCGGCCTGCGATTTGGCCCTGGGGCGTGGTGATGTAGTGGGCAATGTCCAGGTGGCCTTGCACCTTGCCCGCTGCGGCGCGGTAGCTGCTGGTGGACATGATGGCCAGCGGCACGCCGAAGATGCGGCTGAGGATGTCGCCGGGCCGCATGCCGCCGCGCGCCAGGCACAAGATGGTGTCAAAGCGCCAGCCCGAGAGGTGGATTTTGAGGGCGAGCTTTTCGATGAGCTGGTGGTATTCGTCGTAGCTCACATACAGGTGTTTGCCGTCTTCGGTCAGCATCAGCGGGGTCCTTGCAGGGAAACAATGTCATTGGGCAGCCACTGCACGCGCCAGCCTTGCTGGTCAATGAAGGCTTGCACGGCATCCAGCGTGGGCAGTTGCGCATCGGCCGTCTGCAACGCGCCGCCGGGGCCGTTCCACCACTGGCACACCAGGCAGCCGCTGTCGCCCTGGATGATGTGGATGCGGTGCCGCAGCCGCCCGCTGCCGCTGACGGCGCCCAGCATGAACAGGGTGCTCATGGGGCCAGGAAGGGGTGCCGCGTCATGATGGTGTGTTCGCGGTCGGGGCTGGTGGAGATGAGGTGGATGGGCACGCCCGTGGCGTGTTCGATGCGCTGCAAATACAGGCGCGCGTTGATGGGCAGCTTGTCGTATTCGGTCAGGCCCACGGTGCTGTCGCTCCAGCCTTCCAGCGTTTCATAGATGGGTTTGCAGCGGGCGATGTCGTCTGCGCCCAGGGGCAGCAGGTCGATGTGGCGGCCGTCCAGTTCGTAGCCCACGCAGAGTTTGAGTTCGGGCAGGCCGTCCAGCACGTCGAGCTTGGTGATGCACAGGCCCGAGAGGCCATTGACTTGCGCGCTGCGCTTGAGCAAGGCGGCGTCAAACCAGCCGCAGCGGCGCGGGCGGCCCGTGGTGACGCCGCGCTCGGCGCCCACGGTGCTCATGTGCCAGCCGGGGGTGCCTTCCTTTTCCCATTCCAGCTCGGTGGGGAAGGGGCCGCCGCCCACGCGGGTGCAGTAGGCCTTGGTGATGCCCAGCACGTAATGCAGCAGGCCGGGGCCGATGCCCGCGCCAGCGGCGGCGTTGCCCGCCACGCAGTTGCTGCTGGTCACGAAGGGGTAGGTGCCGTGGTCCACGTCCAGCAAGGTGCCTTGCGCGCCTTCAAACAGCAGGTTGTCGCCGCGCAGGTGGGCTTCGTTCAGCTCGCGCGAGACATCGGCCAGCATGGGGCGGATGGCTTCGGCCTGCTGCATGGCCTCGGCGTAGATGGGTTCAAACAGCAGCTCGCCGTCTTTCATGTAGGGCGCCAGCGCGGGGCCGAAGGGGTGCTGGCGCGAATTGAGCAAGCCGGTGAGGATGAAGTTGTAGAGATGCAGCAGCTCGCGCAGCTTGGCGGCAAAGCGGCCGGGGTGGCGCAAGTCTTGCGCGCGCAGGGCGCGGCGGGCCACTTTGTCTTCGTAGGCGGGGCCGATGCCCCGGCCCGTGGTGCCGATTTTTTCGCTGCCGCCTTGCTCGCGCGCGGCTTCGCGGGCCACGTCCAGCGCGGCGTGCAGGGGCAGGATGAGCGGGCAGGCTTCGCTCACGCGCAGGCGCTGGCGCACTTGCACGCCGGCTTTTTCCAGCTCGGCAATTTCTTCCAGCAGCTTGGCCGGCGAGAGCACGACGCCGTTGCCGATGTAGCACGTCACGCCCGCGCGCATGATGCCGCTGGGTATGAGGTGCAGCGCCGTGCGCTGGCCGCCAATGACCAGGGTGTGGCCCGCGTTGTGCCCGCCCTGAAAGCGCACCACGCCTTGCGCGCTTTCGGTGAGCCAGTCCACAAGCTTGCCCTTGCCTTCATCGCCCCACTGGGAGCCGACGACAACGACGTTGCGTCCGCTTGTGCTTTTCATGAAATGCGCTCCTGAAAAAGAAAAAAGAGAAGGCTTGCGGCCATTTTTGCGGCCATTTATGTGTGCTGCACGATCCATTCGCCGGCGATTTCCACCAGCTGCAACTCGCACGCGAATTCGTCGGGCTGGCACTCGGTGCCCGGCAAGTCGCTGATCACCGTTTCGCCGCGTGCGCGCAGCGCGGCAATGGCGGCGGCCAGTTGCGGCGCTTCGGCGGGCGTGGCCCACGGCGCGCGTATGGCGGCGCGGCGCGCGCGCGGGGCCGTGGCGCGGGCCAGGTGGCGCACATCCAGGCTGAAGCCCACGGCGGGGCGTTCGCGCTCCACATAAGGGTTGAAAACGGCGCCCACGCCGTCGTAGCGGCCGCCGCGCAAAACGGCATCGGCTCCCCGGGCCTGGCGGCGCGCCTGCTCGGCGCTGGAAAGCGCCTGTGCGTCGTCTTCGCACGCGGGCGAGCCGGCGTAGACCGCAAAGCGCATGCCGCTGTAGTAGGCGTAGCCGCGCGCGTCGGCCAGGTCAAAGCTCACGCGCACATCCGGCCCCAGCCGCGCGGCCAGCCAGCGCAAATCTTTCAGCGCCTGGCGCAGCAGCGGGGCCGTGCCCAGCGTGCGCTCGGCGCGCGCCAGCATGTTTTCGTCGCCATACAGGCCGGGCAGGGCCAGCAGGCGCTGGCGCGTGTCGGAAGGAAAGTCGCGCGTGAGCGCGTCCAGCCGGCTTTCATCCTTGGCGGCCAGCGCGGCCAGCACTTCGCCCAGCGCGCCCGCTTCCAGCGGCAGGCCCGCCAGCAGCGCGCGGGGAATGCGGGCATCGGCCAGATCGACCGTGAGCGGCCCTTGCGCGGCCAGGCCGGTGGCGCGCAGGCAGTCCAGCGCCAGCAGCAGGATTTCCAGATCGGCCTCGCGCCCGGCGTAGCCGTAAATTTCCGCGCCCATTTGCAGCGGCTCGCGCGAAGCCAGCGCGCGCTCGGGCCGCGTGTGCAGCACCGGCCCGCAGTAGCAAAGGCGCGCCACGCCTTCGCGCCCCAGCAGGTGCGAGTCAATGCGGGCCACTTGCGGCGTGGTGTCGGCGCGCACGCCCAGCGTTTTGCCCGAGAGCTGATCGACCAGCTTGAAGGTTTGCAGCTCCAGCGCGCTGCCCGTGCCGGTGAGCAGCGAATCCAGATACTCCACCAGCGGCGGCATGACCAGCTCGTAGCCATAGGCGCAGGCCGCGTCCAGCAGCTGGCGGCGCAAGTCTTCAATGTGCCGCGCCTCGGCGGGCAGGGCATCGGCAATGTGATCCGGCAGGAGCCAGGCAGACATAGGCAGTGAAGGCAGTCGAAAAAGGGGAAATTCTATCGGCGCAGCGGCGGATGTAAGCGTCTGTAGCCGCCGCAGGCTGCGCCTTCGCCGCCGGAAGCGGCAGCGTGCATTAAAAAAAAGAGCGAATTCGCGCCGCTTGAAACCGGCGTTCCCGCCCATTCGGCGGGGAGGTCTTGCTATGAATCAAGGAGCGAAAAACGACGCTTTGCTCCCTTCGCCGCTTGTCTGCCTGCACAGGTTCATGGCGCAAGCGCGCAACGGCCTGCCCGGATGCCGCTCACGCCGTCTCCAATCATTTCACCCCGCCATTCGAATAGGCCCTGTTTTTGCGCCTGCCTGGCATGCATAATGGAAATCCAAATGGACGGAGAGCATGGATATTGGATCAGGACGCAGCAAAATCGGGCTGGCTGCACTCTGGCGAGTTGGAAAGATATTCGGAAAACAGCGTTTTTCCGGTATCCACAAGGATTTTATGAATGATTTCTCGTGCTCATGTCAGGGAAAGAAAGCCTTTTTCACGCCATGAGGAAGAGTTGTTGAAACCGGGCGGCTGAAAGGCCCGGTTTTGCTGACTCATTCGGGCCATATTTGCATTTTATTTTCACACGCAAGCAGGAGCTTTCAATGGTGTTTTTGGTTTTTAGCGTGTTTCTCAGCATCGTTTCGGTAATTTACTATGGATGCCTCAAAATAAAAGCAAAATGGTGGCAGCGGATGGCGGCGGCCTTATTGATTGCCCCGGCCGTGATGTTCATTCTGGGCGGCGGAACGCGGGATAAATTCTGGCTTGTCGCGCTGGTATTCGCATTTGTTTACGCGTTTCTGGCATCAGCTTTTTGCGAATTGGCGCTTTATATTCGCGGCGGCTTGAGGCGCCAAATGGCGGGCATGAAAAAATCCGCTGCGGGCGGCGGGGCCGGCAGCGGATTTTCCGGAAATATCCGGAAAGAAGAGGCATGACGCCCGTTTCGGGCCTGCCGCGCCTTTCCGGGGCCGCATCAGCGCATCAGGCGGCGATTTTTTCGCATTCCTTGATGCAGGCCAGGCAAGACTCGTGGCAAGCCTTGCATTCGGCGTGGTGCGCGGCGTGTTCCTTGCAGGCGTCGGCGCATTCCTTGCAGGCTTTGGCGCAAACCTTGGCCAGCGCGGGCGTGAGGGTGGAGTTTTGCGCGGCTAGGCTTTGCAGCGCGCCGCACAGGGCCAGCATCTGGTTCACGCTCTTGGCGCACTGGGCCATGCTGGTGTCGCCCTTGGAGAGCTGGCGAATGCAGTGGTCCAGGCACACCTGACCGGCGCTCAGGCAGTGGGCGGCGGCCAGGCGGGCGGCGTCATAGGGGTTGGGCGCGGCCTTGGCGGCAGCGTGGTCGCCGTGCTGGTGCTCTTCGGCGGCGATGGCGGCAGCTGACAGGGCGGCAAGGGAGACGGCAGCGGCGCTGCCCACGAATGAACGACGGTTCATGTTGATATGGCTCACAAATGAAAGATCAAAAAAAACAGATGCGGCCCGGATTGGCCGCACCGGCGCGGATATTAGGGGAAACCTGAATTGCATGAGTGACGAATGGCTTTCCGCAAGCGCGCGGGCCAGCAGGGCAGGGCGCTTCACGTATCAAATTTCATTCTTGACAGAAATTTCAGCCAGCCTACAATCCGCGCTCATGGAACTCACTGACATTCAGCAACGCTTCGTCATCCACTGGGGCGAGATGGGTTCGGCCTGGGGCGTGAACCGCACGGTGGCGCAGATTCACGCGCTGCTGTTCATTCACGGCAGGCCGCTGCACGCCGAGGAGCTGGCGGCCACGCTGGGCGTGGCGCGCTCGAACGTGAGCAACAGCCTCAAGGAATTGCAGAACTGGGGCCTGGTGCGCGTGACCCACACGCTGGGCGACCGGCGCGACTATTTCGAAACTTCGGGCGATGTGTGGGAGCTGTTTCGCACCATCGTGCGCGGCCGCAAGGAGCGCGAGTTCGACCCCACCACGCGCCTGCTGGCCGAGCTGGCCGCGCGCGAAGACTTCGCCCAGGAGCCGCCCGAGGCGCAAGACCGCTTGCGTGAAACGCTGCGCCTGATGCAGGCGCTGGGCGCGTGGACGGAGGAGATGCTGCGCCTGTCGCCCCACACGCTGGAGAAAGTGCTGCGCCTGGGCGCGAGCGTGCAACGCTTCGTGCGCGACAAGCCGGACTGAGGCAGGACTGGGCGCCGGCGCGAAGGGTTCAGCGCTTCGCAATGGCGCCAGGCGCAGACGGCGGGCGTGCGGCTTTTTCCAGCTCCTTTCTTCATAGCATGATGTCCTGGTGAAATCTGCGAGGAACGGTATTTCTGACCCTTTGAATTTGCTTCTGTTTTTGATAAAGGTTTGAACGATGGCGCCTTTGTTTTCACCCCTTCGCCGGGCTGGCCCGCTCTTGTTTCGCGGCGCGGGCGCTTTTGCTTGCGCCGCTGGCCGGGCTGCGGACGGCGGCTGGAGCGGGGCTTCAGGCTTCGCGCTGCGCCGCGCCGCCCCCTTTTTTTGCCTATCTGTTTCATTTTTAACTGAAATTTTGAAAGAAACTGCTATGACTGATGAAAACAGCCGCGCCAACCCGGCCAGCCAGGCCGGTGCCGCCGCTTGGGCGGTGCAGCCAGGCGCATCAAGAAAAGGAGCAGACATGAAAGCTCAAGAACCTGTTCAAAGGCTGCCGACAGGCGCGAAAAGTGCGGCCTTCAGGCGGTCTGCGCCCCCTCACGGCCAGGCTCCGGGCAGGTTCCAAAACCGCGAAACGTCCCTGCAAAAACGGAAAAGCCCTGCGCCATTGATGCGGTAGCGAATGCATTGCCTCAACCCAACCGGAGAAAACCATGTCCCTGTCCCCCTTTGCCGCTTTGCTCATCTCCCTGGCGCTTGCCGTCGCCGGGCCGCTGGCCGCCATGCGCTATTTGCGCCCCATCCTCATGCAGACCATTGGCCGCCTGTGTGACGACGGGCAGGGCAGCGGCCCCATTACCGCCGATTTCTGGACGCGCGCCGCCTATGTGCTGGCCATCAGCGGCACGGCCCTGCTGGTGCTGCTGTGGGGCGATTTCGACGCCATTCACCCCATGCAGGCCCTGCGGCGCGGGCTGCTGCTGGTGTCAGGCGGCGTGTTTGCCAGCGTGGCTTTCATTGCTTTCAATGTGTGGAAGCACGTGGCGGCCCTGCTGGCCGCCCGCCGCCCGCCTGGGGCCGTGCCCGCGCCCGCTGTGTGCTGGCCTGAAGACGGGGAGTCCAGCTCATGAACGCCCAAGCCGCAACTCCATCCGCCGCATCCGCCGCCCCGCCCCTTGCACTGCTGTGCGGCGCCAGCGGCTTCATTGGCCGCCACATCGCCTGCGCCCTGCGGGCCGCCGGCTGGCAAGTGCGACCCGCCAGCCGCCGCAGCGCCCCGGCTGTGGACTACACCCGCGCCACCCACGCCAGCGACTGGCAGCCCCTGCTGCAAGGCGCCAGCGCCGTCATCAACGCCGTGGGCGTGCTGCGCGACAGCCGCGCGCGCCCCATGCAGGCGCTGCATGCGGATGCGCCCTGCGCCCTGTTTGAAGCCTGCGCGGCCAGCGGCGTGCGGCGCGTCATCCACATCTCCGCCCTGGGCATAGACGGCGGCGGCCCCGCCGCCCGCACGCCCTATGCCCGCACCAAGCGCCAGGCCGAAGAGCGCCTGCTTGCCCTCACCGCGCAGGGGCGGCTCGATGGCATCGCCCTGCGCCCCAGCCTTGTTTTTGGCGCGGGCGGCGCCAGCACCCGCCTTTTTCTGGCCCTGGCCCGCCTGCCCGTGCTCGCGCTGCCGCGCTGCGCCTTCACCGCCCGCGTGCAGCCCCTGGCCGTGTGGGATTTGGCCGAAGCCGTGGCCCGCCTGGCTGCAAGCTCTGCCGCCAGCCACGCAGCCAGCCATGCGGCGAACGCCCGCCCCCTTACCGGCCTGCTGGAGCTGGCAGGCCCCCAGCCGCTGACCCTGGCCGCCTACATCCAGCAACTGCGCGCCAGTCAGGGCCGCCCGCCCGCCCGCGCGCTGGCGCTGCCCGCCTGCATCACCCGCGCCAGCGCCCGCCTGGGCGACGCGCTGCCTTTTTCGCCGTGGTGTACCCAGTCGCTGCACCTGCTGTCTGCCAGCAACGTGGCCAGCCCCGCAGCTTTGCCGGAGCTGCTGGGCCGCCCCGCCACCGCCCCCGCGCAATTCATGCAGGCTTTGGCCGCTGCCGCCCAGGCGGACGCGCCCGGGGTGCGAAAGCCTCAAAACGGCAGAGACGAAGGAGGCGCGCCATGAGCCACAGAACGCACAGAGCGCCTGCATGCCCGCGCGCTTCAGCGCCCGGAACGCCTGAAGCAGGCGGAACGCCCAGCCCGGATAAATTCGCTCATGTTTCCATAGCAATACGTCCTGGTGGAATCTGCGCAAGGCGGAATTCACGGCCCCTGAATTTGCTCCTGTTTCTGATGATCTGCGGCCTTCTTCATGGCCTGACGGCAAGAAGCCCGCAGCCGCGCCCGGCCCAACGCCAGCCGGCCCCGTTTCCGCCTTCTCCTGCCATGACTTTGCCTGCCATGACCTCTCCCGCCATGCCCACAGCTTTGCGCCCCCATTCGCCTGACGACGCCCGCCTGCTGCGCGCAAGCCTGATCGCCGTCTGGCTCATCACCATCGCCGCCAGCCTGCTGGAATGCAACGGCCAGAGCCTGGCGCTGCTGCGGCAAGGCGGCGTGCATTCGCTGCCCTTGGCGCACGCCCTCATCGCCGCAGGCGTGGCGCTGGACGCCGCGCTGGCGCTGGCCCTGATCTGGCGGCCCGGCCGCGCCGCCTATGCCCTGGCGGCGGCCAGCGTCATCGGCCTGACCCTCACCGCCACGGCGCTGCTGCCCGCGCTGTGGCTGCACCCCATCGGGCCATTGAGCAAGAACCTGCCCATCCTCGCCATCCTGGCCGTGTTGTGGAGGCGCGCGCCATGAACCATGCCTTCAGCCTCTATCTGGCCGTCAAGTGGCTGCACATCGTCAGCAGCGTTTTCATGGTGGGCACGGGCTTTGGCTCGGCCTTCTACATGTTCTTTGCCAACCGCAGCGGCAGCGTGGCCGCCCAGGCCGTCGTCAGCCGCCTGCTCGTGCGCGCCGACTGGTGGTTCACCACGCCCGCCATCCTCATCCAGCCCGCCAGCGGCCTGTGGCTGGCCCACGCCGCAGGCTGGCCGCTTGGCGCGCCGTGGATCGCGCTCACCCTCGCCCTCTACGCCCTGGCCGGCGCATGCTGGCTGCCCGTCGTTTGGCTGCAACTGCGCATGGCCCGCATGGCGCAAGCCGCCCACGCCCAGGGCGCGCCCCTGCCCCCGCTTTACTGGCGCTACGCCCGCCGCTGGGAGGCGCTGGGCTACCCCGCCTTCGCAGCCATGGGCGTGATCTACTGGCTCATGGTGAACAAGCCCGCGCTGTGGGGCGGCTGAAGGCGCGCCCAATACGCCAATGGCCACACCCCCGTTGTTTCAAGACAAGGCGAATTGAATTGCCTGCGCGAATGATGAATAAACGCTCTGAATACCGGATGGCATTCAGGCACATTGTCATCCGGTTTCTCACTTTTTTTGATTCATGCCCCTGTTCCACGGAGCAATCAACCATGCTTTGAAAAGAACAATCAAGCGTGAAAAAATTCACCTGCATGCATCATGCAAGGCGATCAATATCATCTTCCAATGATTCGCTTTGCATGAAGCGGCTGAAACGTATTGTTCGGCGAACAGTCTGGAATGAAAAATAATGTTCAATGAGAACCGGCCCTTGCCATCAAACTTCGCTTGCCAACAAGAGTACGATCAATATACCGCTTGATTTCCCTTGCCTGCTCATCCGTCAAACATTCTTGCCCGAGCACTGCCAAAAAATATCTGACTGATCTGCGGGAAGGTATATGCCTGGATGGCGCGCGTGCATATAAAATGCCCAGCTCATACGCCGCGTCAAAATCGCCCAACGCATATGCTTTCTTGAACCAGAACCTGGCTAATCTCTTTCGCCCAGCATTTTTGTAAACAAGGCCGAGATTAAAGCATGCGACAAAATATCCTTTGCTTGCAGCCAGGCGATACCATTGAATGGCAAGCCTGCGGTTTTTTTTCACGCCCCGCCCATGATCATACAAGAAACCAATGCTATTCAATGAATCTGGTCCTCCGTCTTGTGCATCCTGCATGAAAAGGCGAAATGCTTTATCTGCATCTCCACAATCCAGCGCCTTATTGGCCGCATCAAACAAAGAAGTATTCATTCCGGTCGCTCCTGATGCAAACTGTTTTCTTCTGCTTTCGTGAATGATCAAACCCGGGCCGCCTTGTTTTTTTGTCTTTCCCGGTTTGACGGCCGGTTCAAATATTCCTGAAATTTGTCAGGCGCGGCCACGCGATGTTTGCATGGATTATCTGTATGTCGCCCTGAAGAACCTTTTGCTGCTCCCTTTTCACCCCCGCCGCCCATGGCAAACGGAAAAGCAGCTGGCGAATGCTCTGCAAGACGGGTAGCGGCAAGGCCTGAGCCAGGAGCAGGCAAAGGAAGACGAGGGACGAGCTTTGCTCTTTCTTTGCTCTTTAATTGATAGCTGCAAGTCTTTGTCCAGACTGCGCAAGAGGCGTTTTTCTGCCCTTTGAATTTGCTCCTCTTCTTGAATCGGTCCGGCCCTGTGAGCAGGCGCTCAGGCATCATGCCCGGCCATGACGGAACGCGCTGCTCTTTCCCGCTGGCTTTTTTTCTTGCCGCGCAGGCTGGCCTGGCATTTCATGAATCCGGCGGCTTCGCCTGTGCTGGCGGCCTGGCGCGTGCTGATGCGGCGCTGCGCGCAGGAGCGGCTGAGCGTGACGGCCGGATCGCTGACTTTCACCACGGTGCTGGCGCTGGTGCCGCTGGCGGTGGTGGCGCTGTCGCTTTTCACGGCTTTTCCTTCGTTTGAGCGGCTGCGGCTGGCGCTGCAAGAGTGGCTGGCGGGCAACCTGATTCCGGCCGGCATTGCCCAGAGCGTGCTGGAGAACCTGACGGCTTTTGCGGGCAAGGCCAGCCAGCTTGGCGCGGCGGGGCTGGCGGTGCTGGTGTTCACTTCGCTGTCGCTGATGCTCACCATCGACCACGCGCTGGGGGGCATTTGGCGCGTGCCGCGCCCGCGCCCGCTGGGGCAGCGCCTGCTGGTGTATTGGGCGGCGCTGACGCTGGGGCCGCTGCTGCTGGGCGCCAGCCTGGCGATTACGAGCTATGTGATGTCGCAATCCGGCGCGTGGCTGGCCTGGCTGCCGCAGAAGGCGGGGGTGGCCCGGCATGCCCAGCAGGGCGCCGTGGCGGCGCTGCGCGCTTTGCAGCTGCTGCTGCCGGTGGGCGGGCTGGCGCTGCTGTATCACTATGTGCCCAATACGGCCGTGCTTTGGCGGCACGCGCTGGCGGGCGGCGCTTTTGCCGCGCTGGGGCTGGCCGCACTGCGCTGGGGCATGGGGCTGTATCTGGCGCAGGTGCCCAGCTATTCGCTCATTTACGGCGCTTTCGCCGCCGTGCCGCTGCTGCTGCTGTGGATGCATCTTTCGTGGTTCATCGTGCTTTTGGGCGCGGTGCTTGCGGCCAGCCTGCCTTTGTTGCAGGAGGCGGCGGGCGCGGCCCGCGCGCGCTTGCGCTGCGGCCAGACGCCAGGCTGGTCTTTCCAGCTGGCCGCTGAAGCCTTGCAGCAGCTGGCCGCCGCCCGCGACACGCCCGCGCATGGCCTCACGCTGATGGAGCTGGCCGCCGCTTTGCGCGCCGATCCGCTGCAATTGCCGCCCGTGCTGCAAGCCTTGCAGGAGCTGGGCTGGACGGGGCAGCTGAGCGCGCAGGGCGCCTGCCCGCTGCCGCGCTACGTGCTGCTGGCCGATCCGGCGCGCACGCCGCTGGCGCCGCTGGTGGAGCGCCTGTTGCTGGCCCCGCCGCAGGCTGGCGCCGGTGCGCCGCTGGATGTCTCGCCAGACGCACCGCCCGCCTTGCCCGCGCTGTGGCGGCACTGGCGGGCGCTGAAGTTGCTGGATTTGCTGGAGCCGGGCCGCGCGGCTGGCAAGGCCGCTTGGGCGGCAAAGCAGCATGCGCGGGGCGCACCGCCCGGGCCATAGCCCGCCAGCGGGTGGTCTGTGCGCGGCAGGCGGCGGCAGCGCCACTATGCTTCGCGCCCTGATGTCCTCTTCCCCATTGCCTTCTTCGCCTCGCCTTTCAGATGTTTTCGCGCGCGCCCATCTGGTGCTGGGCGGCCAGAAAAGCGGCAAATCCCGCTGGGCCGAAGAGGCGGCGGCCCGCTGGCTGGCGGCAGACCCCGCCCATGAAGCCGTGCTGCTGGCCACCGCCTGGCCGCACGGGCCGGAAATGCGCGAGCGCATCGCCCGCCACCAGCGCGAGCGCGCCGGGCGGGCGCCGGGCATGCGCACGCAAGAAGCCTGGCGCGATCTGCCCGCAGCCATTGCCGGCGCAGGCGGCGAGCGAACCCTGCGCGTGGTGGACTGCCTCACGCTCTGGCTCACGCAAATCATGCTGCCGCCGCCGGGCATGCCCGCCTTGCGGCAGCCGCCTGACGCCTTTCTGGCCGCGCCCGCCGCCCCGGCCTGGCAGGCGCAGGCTGCCTGGCTGCTGGACGCCGCGCGGGCCTGCCCCGGCCCGCTGGTGCTGGTGAGCAATGAAATCGGGCTGGGCGTCATCCCCCTGGGGCGCGAAACGCGCGCGTTTGCCGACGCCCTGGGCTGGCTCAACCAGCAGGCCGCCGCCTGCTGCGAGCGCGTGACCTTCATGGCCGCCGGGCTGCCCCTGCACCTCAAGGCATGAGCGCGCGGCGGCAAGCGAAGGCGCGCGAAGCTGGCAGGCATGAAAGAGCGCTGATTCAGCTCCTTGATCAATAGCGTGATGTCCTAGTGGAAACTGCGCGAACAGCCTTTTCACCCCCCTTGAATTCGCTCCTTTTTCTGATGAAAGAAATGCCATGATTTCTGAACCTCGCTTGCCAGCCGCTGCGCCTTGCACTGGCGGCCCAAATCTGGCTTGGCTGGCCCGTCTGATCCGTCTGGCCCGTCTGGCCGCCGTGGCGCTGCTGCTGGCCGGCGCAAGCGGGCTGGCGCAGGCGGCGCAGGGCTACGAAGCGCGGGATGACCGCGGCCAGCTCCTGCGCTTTGCCGCGCCGCCGCAGCGCGTGGTGAGCCTGCTGCCATCCATCACCGAAAGCATTTGCGCACTGGGCGCGTGCCAGCGCCTGGCAGGGGTGGACCGCTACGCCAACTGGCCCGCCAGCGTGCAGGCGCTGCCGCGCGTGGGCGGCGGGCAAGACCCGGACGTGGAAGCCATTCTGGCGCTCAAGCCTGATCTGGTTTTCATGGCCGCAGGCTCGCGCGCCGCGCCGCGCCTGCAAGCGCTGGGCCTGCGCGTGGCGCAGCTCGACACCCGCACGCAGGCCGACGTGCGCCGCGTGCTGCACACGCTGGCGGCCATGCTGGCGCTGCCCGGCGGGCAGGCCGAGCAGACATGGCAATCCATTGAAAACGCGGTGGATGAAGCCGCGCGCGGCATGCCCGCGCAGGCCCGTGGCGCGAGCGTGTTCTTTGAAGTCAGCAGCGGCCCCTACGCGGCGGGCGAAAGCTCCTTCATCGGCGAAACGCTCCAGCGCCTGGGCGTGCGCAACGTAGTGGGCGCTGCGCTAGGCCCCTTCCCGCACCTCAACCCCGAATACGTGCTCGAACACCGCCCCGACGTGCTGATGGCCACCAGCCGCAGCCAGCTGGCCGCGCAGCCCTACCCCGGCTGGGAAAAGCTGCCCGCCTGGCGCGAAGGGCGCCTTTGCATCTTCAACGCCGAAGAAACCGACACCCTCATCCGCCCCGGCCCCCGCATGGCCGAGGCCGCCCGCCTCATGGCCCGCTGCCTGGCCGAAAAAGCGCCGCGCGCAAGCCCTGGCAAGGCCCGCGCAACGCCCCGGCCCTGAAGCGCCCGAATATCTGACGGCCCCGGGAGCGCTTTGCGGCCCGCCGTTTTCAGGGCGCGCTCCGCGCCGTTCGACCATTTATCTGGCCATTTGAAACCGGAAAACGCACAATACGCCGGGGCCGGATATTGCACGGCGGCGCGAAAAACCGCCCGCCCGGCGAACCGGAAAAACGCGCCATTTTCAACAACCTCTGCCCCAAAACCGCCATGAAAAACCTTTTCCAGCCTTTCACCTTCAATAACGGCGTTGAAATTCCAAACCGCCTGGCCGTGGCGCCGATGACCCATTTTGCTTCCACGCCGCAAGGGCACATCAGCGAAGAAGAGCGCCTGTTTCTGCAAGGGCGCGCCAGCGGTTTCGGCCTTTTCATCGCCGCTGCCACGCTGGTTTCGCCCGAAGGCCAATCCTTTGAAGGCGAGCCTTACGCCATCAGCGCCGCCGATGTGCCCAGCCTGAGCGAAGTCGCAAAAATCATTCAGGCCCAGGGCGCCAAAGCCATTTTGCAATTGCACCACGGCGGCAAACTGGCCGAAAAGCATTTGATTGGCAGCCTGGACAAAATCGCCCCCAGCGACGACAGCGCCACCGGCTCGCGCGCCATGACAGAAGCGGAAATCGCCCGCGTCATCGCCGCATTCGGCCACGCCGCCGAATGGGCCATTCAGGCCGGATTTGACGGCGTGGAAATTCACGGCGCCAATGGCTATCTTTTGCAGCAGTTTTATTCCGGCCACAGCAACCGCCGCGCTGACGAATGGGGCCAAAACCGCCTGCGCTTTCCCCTGGCCGTGACGGACGCCGTGCTGGCCGCGCGCGAAAAGCACCGCCGCCCCGGCTTCATCATCGGCTACCGCTTCTCGCCCGAAGAGCCGCAAGAAAACGGCATCACCATGACCGAAACCTTCGCGCTGGTGGACGCGCTTGTGCAAAAACCGCTGCAATACCTGCACGTTTCCCTGCACGACTTTTTCAGCTGCGCCCGCCGTGGCGCAGACAGCCAGCGCATGCGCGTGGATTTGCTGCACCAGCATATTGGCGGCAAACTGCCCCTCATGGCCGTAGGCGGCCTGCTGACCGCTGCGCAAATTGAAAAAGCCTGGGCCACCGGCGCGGCGGAACTGATCGCGCTGGGCCGCGCCGTTTTGCTCAATTCCAATATGGCCGAACTGCTGAAAAGCGGCGAATATGACCGCATTGAAACCGAACTGGACCCCGCGCAAAAAGCCAAATACCGCTATCCCGAAAACCTGTGGAAACGCAATATGCAGAACGCGGGATTTCTGCCCAAAGTCAAGGGAGCGTGAAAATCATGCACAGGCATGCCCGTTTTTGGTTTTTTGCGCTGCTTGTTTGCCTGCTGGCCGCCCGTGCAGCCGGCGCCGCTGAAACCGCCGGCCCCAAGCCCGCCGATTTATGGACGGGCGACTGGCTGACCGTTTGCGATAACACGGGCAGCTGCCGCACGGCGGGCTACAACGCTGATGGCGCTGAGCGCCTCATTACCTTGTCTTTTTATCGCGAGGCAGGCGCCCAAGCCAAGGTTGCAGGCCTCTGGTTTGCCATTTATCGCGGCAGCGACGAGCCATTGCCTGAAGGCGGCAGTTTGCGGATTGACGGCAAACCGCTCACTCGCAATGAAATACTCACGCCGCAGGAAATTGCCGCGCTGCTCGAGGCACTCAAGCGCGGCAGCAGCATCACTTGGGCGGCTGAGGGCGGACCGGTCTGGCAGCTTTCCAGCAATGGCGCGCTTGCTGCCCTGCGCTTCATGGACGATTACCAGCAACGCAGCGGCACGCCATCCGCGCTCATTGACAAAGGCCGCTCGCGGCGCCCCGTGCGAGCGCCTGCCGCCGTGCCCAAAATTCAGGCGGCGGCTGCCACGGCCAGGGAGCAAAGGCGCGTGCTGGCGCATTCCGATCCGCAATTTGCCGCCTTGCGCGAAATGCTGGAAAAAAAGGAAAACGCGAATAAATGGAGGCTGGATGGGTGCGATGTGTTCAGTCACGACGAATGGCGGACCATTACGCTTGACCCTCTGACTTCCAATCTCACGCTGGCAGAAATTCCCTGCGCGCATACGGGTTTCAACAGCCATAATGCCTATGCCGTGCTGACTCGCGATCTGAATCACGTTGTGGACGTAATTGACAGTCATATCACTAACGATTATGGGCTTGACGAACAAGGCGTTTTGACCATTACCGGATACTGGAAAGAAACGGCCCCGGGCGATGGGCAATCATGGGAAACCTGGGTGTGGACAGGCAGGCGTTTTGTTCTGGCCAGCAAAAGCAACAGCGGTATGGCGCGCGGTTTTGACGGATTTGCTGATACTCCACCTTGGGAATTTACGCAGCACACCAGCCAAGTGTTGCCGCCCAAAAAGAAACGCCGCTCAGGAAAACCGTAAAGGCCGCCTATTCGAATGGTTTGACGGCTGCACATTCAGCCGGGAGCGGCAGCGCCTGCTGGCGGGAGCGCCATTCACTCCCCGCCTTGGCCGGTTTCCGCCGGGCCAATGCCGGCATCTCACGGGAAAAGCCGCGTCCATGCCCTCGCATGAAAGCCGCCTTGCGCACCAGCCTAATGCGGCATCTGACGGCCACGCCCGCCGGGAGCATCAACATCAGAATCAGGAGCAAATCCAAGGGGGTTGAAATGCCGCTTCACGCAATATCCACTAGGACATCATGCTATTGAATAAGGAGCGAATATGAGCCGGTCTGCTTTGCCGGCGCTTACCAGGCGTGGGGCGGCAGCTCAATGACGGGTTCGCCTGTGCGCTGGTCGATGAGCGGCAGGGACAGGGGGCTGCGGGGGCGGCCATAGATGCGGCGGATGCGCTCGGGCAGCGGCGGGTGCGTGGCAAGGAAGCGGCCCAGGCGGCCCGGGTTTTCGGGGGTGGGCCACTGGCCGTCGTCGGCCACCAGAAAGAGGTGGGAGGCGCGGCTGAGCCGCAGCAGCGGGCGGGCCAGGGGGCGCTGGGCGGCGGCTTCCTGCTGCTGGGTGAGGATTTTGCGCAGGGTGCGGCCCAGGCCGTCGGCCTGGCGCGTCCATTGCACGGCGCGGGCGTCGGCCAGGTATTCGCGCTCGCGCGAGACGGCTGCTTGCAGGATGTGGCCGGCCAGCCAGCCCAGCCAGCCTACGGCCATGATGATGGGGCCGAAAACAAGGCCGAGCGCGGCCAGCGGCGTCTGGAAGGTGCGCAGCTGCCAGCGCCAGTCTTCGTTGCGCCGGTCGCCGTCCGCCTCTGGTTCAGGGATGAGGCTGCGGCCAAAGTCCCACACCATTTCCAGGCCGGCCACCATGCCCATCAGGCGCATGTTCAGGGCGGTGTCGCCTTCTTTGAGGTGGCTGCATTCATGGGCGATGAGGCCCATGAGTTCGTCGCGCGTGAGGCGCTCGAGCGCGCCATCGGTGACGGTGACGGCCCAGTCCAGCGGCGTGGTGCCGGTGGCAAAGGCGTTGATGCCTTCATGGCGCGGCAGCACCATGACGGCGGGTGCGGGCATGTGCGCGGCAATGCAGATTTCGCCGACGATGTTCACCAGCCGCTGCTCGGCAAAGCGCGTGCCCGGCTGCGCGCGGCGTGCGCCCAGCTTTTCGGCCAGGCGCACGCCGTGGCGGCAGTTGCTACTTTCAATCCACCAGCCGCCCAGAATGAGCAGCAGCGTCAGCCCGATGTTGATGGGCATGAAGCCCAGCGGATACGCGGCGTAATGGGGGGCGAACGCATTCCAGATGACCCACGGCAGCGACAGCGCCAGGTTCATGCCCACGGCGGTGGCCGCCACCGCCAGCGCGAAAGCCCATGAGAGCTGGCGGGAACGGGTGCGGGCGTCGGCTTGCTGGTCAAAAAAGCGCATGTTTTCTGAAATCAGATGGAGATGGCTGGATAAAACCGCTACAAATCACCTTGTTTAATATGCAGCACGGATGGCGCTTATTTTTTCAGGCTTCTTGAGACGAAAATGCTGATGTGATGCTGGTTCATGTCGAAATTGACGTTTCTCGCCTCTATTGAAACTCTGGTTTCGGGGCACGCCAAGCGCCATTTTCCGGGTTTGAGAAGCAGTGTTTTGATCCAGATTCCCTTGCTGTTCATTCCCGTGGATGTTTCGAGAAGATTGATGTCGTGCCGCTCGGTCACGCCATGGGACGAAAAGGAAAGCGTGGCATTTCCCGCAATGGCCTTGCTGAAGTTCGCGAAATCAGCCACGGGAAGCGGAGGAGCAATTTCGAAGCCAATTTCCATTGCATGAAAGCGGTTGCATGGAACTTCAAATTCTGCCCGGAACCCGTTTTTGAAAATGGAAGGCTCGTGCATTTCTTTTTCCCTGAGTTCAGAAAAGAACAGAAAACCCAGGGCCAGCGCAGGCGCCAGGATCAATATCATGGCGCAGAGCATTTGCTTTTTTGTTTTCATGAACAGGGCTGCATGCCAATGGCAAATAGCGGGCCGGAGTGGCCCGCTTTGCGGCTTGGGGCGCGTTCAGAAGGCCACGCGCGGCGCGGCGCGTTCGGCCTCGCTGGCGGTGGATTCCAGCGGCGCGGCGGGGGCGAAGCCGGTCAGGCGGGCGAGCAGCACATCAGGGAAAGCTTGCACGGCGTTGTTCAGGTCAAGCACGGCGTCGTTGTAGGCCTGGCGGGCGAAGCCGATGCGGTTTTCGGTGCTGGTGATTTCCTCGCTCAGCTCGCGCATGTTCTGGTCGGCTTTGAGCGCGGGGTAGCTTTCAGAGACGGCCAGCAGGCGGCCTACCTGCCCCATGAGCGCCTGCTCGGCCACGGCCAGCGCGCCGATGGCCGCCGCGTTGCCCGGGTTGGCGCGCGCGGCGGCAGTGGCCCCCTGCGCCTGCCCGCGCGCCTGGATGACGGCGGTGAGCGTGGCGTTTTCATGTTCCATGTATTTGCGGGCGACTTCCACCAGGTTGGGAATGAGGTCGTGGCGGCGCTTGAGCTGCACGTCAATCTGCCCGAAGGCATTGGCGATGCGGTTGCGCAGCTCCACCATGCGGTTGTAGGCGCGCACGGCCCACAGCAGCACGCCTGCAATCAGTGCGCACACGATGATGAGACCCATGAAAGAAACCGGCATGGCGTTTTTCCCTTTCTGGCAATGGAGGTTGGAAGGTTTGCAAATGTATCAAATAAGCGGCCATGTTATGTCTGATTCTGGCTTTTCATGTCGCTTTTTTTTGCTTATCCCAAGGGTAGGGCGCAGGTGGCGCGGCTGAGTTCGTCGTGCCAGTCCAGCACGGGACGGACGTTGATATCGATCTGTCCGGCGCCCAGCGTTTCGATGAAGGCGCAGGCGGCCCAGGCGCTGGCCGTTTGCTCGTAGCGGGCGATCCAGGCATCGCGCTCGGCCTGCCTGCCGGGGGCGATGGGCCATGCCCGGCTCCCGTTCCGGATGTGGGCATTGATGCCGATGCGCCAGGGCTTGGCCGTGACGCGGGCGCGAAAGCACTGTTGCAACAGGCACATGCGCTGATAGACCGGATCAACCCGCACGGCTTTGAACAGCTCCTGAACGGCGGGGTCGCCGGGCGCGAAGGTGCGGTGCGTGGCCAGCAGGCGCAGGCCCGCCGGTGTTTGGTAGAGGCGCAGGCTCCAGTCCGGGCGGGCTGAGGCGAAGCGGCGAATTCTTTCCAGCGAGGCGCGGCGCGCGGCGGCGGGGCGATGGCGCCAGCGCTGCCAGCGCGCATAAATCCATGCGGATAGCAGCAGCGCGCACGAGATGTAAAAGGGCTGCGGCGAGCGCGGCGGCTTGCAGGCTGGGGAGAGCAGCCAGTAAAGCGCGCAAAGCAGCGTGACCAGGGCCAGCAGCGCGATCAGGCAGCCGATGTCGTAGCCGGTGTATTGGGCATCGTCTACGTCGGCAAACAGCACGTCGGGCGTGTTGATGCAGTGCGCGCCATAGCTGTTGCGCGTGAGCACGGCGCTGCCGTGGCGGGCCAGCACTTCCTCGCAGATGGGCAGGCCCTGCGCGCCGTTGTAGCCGGGGCGGTTTTCATGGGCGCTGGCCTGGCCTTGCGCGTAGGCGGCCAGCGCCTGCCGCAGGCGCTCTTGCGCGTGCGCTTCGGCGGCCTGCTGGCTGTCGTCAGACCAGCCCCAGCGGCGCACGGTGACGGTGTGGCGCCAGCGGTTTTGGGCGGGGGCGGAGGCGCTGGCCCAGTATTTCGGAATCAGCATGGCGGGTGAAGGCAGGCGAGGCAGGTTTCAGAATGTGACGATTGTGCTGCTGCCAGCGGAGCAGTCCAGGCGCCCAGTCCAGACGCCTTGTCTGCCCCAGAGAAAAACCGCCTTGCAGCCCATCCCGATCCGCACTTGCGCCCCTTGCGGCCAGATCATGTGCAGGCCTCCATTGCGCGCAGGCTTTGGGTGAAGGCGCAACGGAGCCGTTCTGGATGCTCTTTGCCGCTGGATGCGCAACGAGGGTTTGCCATGGATAAAAGAGCAGGCGAATTCCTTGCGCAGCCAAACCAGCGGCTGGCCGTTGTGCCCGCAGCCTTTGCCCGGCACGGCGCTGCCGCTCTGTTATGGTTTGTATTTGTTTGCAACAATCGCGCGCTTTGGCTCGTCCGGTTTTGCGGCTGTCCCGCCCGCCACGGCCATTGGCTTTTTTCCGCTGCCCTGCCAGCGCCTGCCCCGTATGTTCCAGTACCTGTCAGACCTGCTGTTCAAGTTTCTGCAAAACCTGCCGCGCATTGTTCGTGTGTTGCTGTGGGCGGTGGCGCTGCCTCTGGCCGTGGCGGCTGTAGGGGCGTGGCAGCTGGCGCTGTATCCCGATGGGCAGGCCCAGCGGCAGGAAGAAATCCGCCAGCTGGAAGGTATTCAGGCCGATTTGCAGGCTGCGCTGCAAGCCCGCCCCGCCGCCCCGCTGCTGGCAGAGGTGACTGACGAACAGCAGGTAGGGCAGGCCGCACAAATGCAGGTGGAACGCCGCCTGCAACGCCTGCGCGAGGAGGCGGCGGCCGCGCCTGACGGCGATGAGCGCGCAGTCCGCCTGGTGCGGCTTGCGGCGCAGGTGACGGTGGCCGCAGGCGTGGCGGCGGCGCTGTGGGGCGGCCTGGGCATTTGGGCGGCGCGCCGCTCGGGGCGGCGGGCCATGCGCTCGCGTGACGAATTGATCAGCGCCTTTTCACGCTGGCGGCATGGGCTGGGGCGCTATCTGGGGCTGCTGCTCGCACTGCTGGCGCTGGCCCTGGTGGCGCTGTTGGTAGCGCGCGCGGCCGCCATGTGGGCGGCGCTGGCGGGTGACGGCGCGGCGCGGAGCCATATGCGGGGCGGCGTCTGGATGTTGCTGCTGGTGGCTTTTGCCGCCCTGGGCGCGCTGGCGGCTCTGTGGCGGCTGCGGCATGCCATGCCGGAGGCCGATGAGCCGGGCGAAGTGCTGGGCATGCTGCTTTCGCATGGGCAGGCGCCCGGTTTGTGGCGGCACGTGACCGACCTGGCACGCCGCGTGGGCACCGCGCCGCCCGATCACATGGTGCTGGGCATGACCGAAAGCTTTTACGTCACCTGCGCCCGCCAGCGCGTGATGCCCGGCGGGCAGCTGCTGGAGGGCCGCACGCTGCATCTGCCGCTGACTTACCTGAGCTTGCTGCGGCGTGATGAGACGGATGCCATCCTCGCCCACGAGCTGGGCCATTTTCTGGGGGAAGACAGCGCCTACAGCGTCCGCTTTGCGCCCATGTACGCCAGCATGATGCACGCTCTCGACAGCGTGGCCGAAGGCGATGAGGACGGGATTTCCTGGGGCTGCATCTCTGCCGTCATCTTTGGCGAATACGTTCTGGAGAGCTTTCACCGTGCCGTGAGCCACTGGAGCCGCGTGCGCGAGTTGCAGGCCGACGCCGTCAGCGCCCGCGTGGCCGGCCCCGAAGCCGCAGCCCGCGCGCTGGTGCATGTGAGCGCGCTGGAGCCGGTGGTGTATGAACGCCTGAGCGCCATTGCCCGCCGCCCCGCCGAGGCCGGGCAAGACCTCATCGCCATGCTTCAGGCCGACGTGCAGGCCCACCCCTTGCAGACGCATGACCTTGACGCCGAAGCCGCCACCAGCCACCCCTTTGACAGCCACCCGCCCACGTTGGAGCGCCTGCGTGCCCTTGGCGCTCTGCCAGAAGGCAGCGGCAGCGGCAGCGCCAGCGCTCTGCCCGCGCTGGCCGCGCCCGATGCCGACTCGCTTGCCTGGGTGCGTTCCCTGTTTGCCGACAGCGACGCCGTGCAGCGCCAGCTGCTGCAAGACTTCAAAACCGACGCCGCCATGCACAACGAAGAAAGGCGCCGTGAACTGACTGAAATCCGTGACCAGGTGCATGGCGAGGTCATCGTGCACGAGGGGCGCTTTTTTCTGGGGCTGACCGCGTTCATCACCCTGGGTCTGGGCGCTGCCGTTTGCGCCTGCGTCATGCACCGCGCCTGGCATGCCGCATTGGGGCTGCTGGCCGCCTGCGCCTTTTTCGCCTTCATGACCCGCTGGTTCTGGCTGCGCTGCCGCCACCCGGTGATGACCCTGACGCCCGCCGCCCTGCTTTTGCCCGGCCTGGCCGCGCCCCTGGCGTGGGGCGATATTGAAGATTTCAGCGCCGAAGACATCGGCAACTTCTTCACCATCACCTTCCAGCTCACTTCCGAAGCAGCCTTGCCCGTCCGCCAGCACGGCAACTATCAGCGCTTGAGCGTGAAGGCCAAAAAACGCAGCGTCATTGCACAAATGTCCAGCCCCAGAGGCCTGAAAAGACAGCGTCTGCTCGACTTGCTCGTTATCTACTTGCGCGCCTGGCATGCCAGTGAGGCGCTCAGGCAGATGTGAGCGTCCGCGCGCTTGCGGGCCGGTTGCGAACAGGTTCTGAAAACCGGCTCTTGCGGCTTGCCCATCAGCTGCCCCGGCTGACGGCGGCGCAGCGGAGTCTCCAGTTCGCTTCCCGCCCGCCAGGCTGCATCAAAGACAGGAGCAAATTCAAGGGGGCAAAAATCCCATTTCGCGCAGTTTCCATTGGGACCTCATGCTACGAATACAGTAGCGAAAATAAGCGTTTGTCTGCGGCGCCTGCACGAACGGATTGCAAACGGGTTCCCGGAATGCGGCAACGGTGATGCCGCCAGCGGGGCAGCCCAGACGCCTTGTCTGGCTCAAATAAAAACCGCCTTGCAGACGGCGAATCTGCAAGGCGGCTGATGGGAAGGCGGCAAGGCCGCCCGCGTGTCTGTCAGGCTTCGGCCTTGGCCTGCTGCTTGGCCACGCGGCTGGGCAGCTTTTCCTTGATGCGGGCGCTCTTGCCGCTGCGGCTGCGCAGGTAGTACAGCTTGGCGCGGCGCACGTCGCCACGGCGCTTGACTTCAATGCTGGCAATCAGCGGGCTGTAAGTCTGGAACGTGCGTTCCACGCCTTCGCCGCTGGAAATCTTGCGCACGATGAAGCTGCTGTTCAGGCCGCGGTTGCGCTTGGCGATGACCACGCCTTCATAGGCCTGGGCGCGCTTGCGGTTGCCTTCCACCACGTTCACGTTCACCACCACGGTGTCGCCGGGGGCGAAGTCAGGAATTTGCTTGCCGAGACGCTCGATTTCTTCTTTTTCGAGCTGTTGAATCAGGTTCATGAAAGTCCTCGTCTTCCGATCATGCTCACGCTACGCTAAAGGCGGCAACCCTGGGGAAAGGACTCCCGCAGGGCCTGGGGTTCCGTGCCGCGGCTGGCAGAGGATCGCAAAGCCCGCCATTATAGCCAGCGCGGATGGTTGAGGCGCAGGCGCCCGGCTACTCTTCGACGAAGGCTTCTTCGCGCTTTTTGCGGATGGCTGGCAGCAGCACGACGGCCAGCAGCGAGGCGGCGGCGGCCAGCAGCGCGGCGGAAATGGGGTGCGTGACAAACACGCTCCAGTCTCCGCGCGAGAGCAGCAGGGCGCGGCGCAGGTTCTCTTCCATCATCTGCCCCAGGATCAGGCCCAGCAGCAGCGGCGCCGGCTCCATGCCGAGCTTGATGAACACGTAGCCGATGATGCCGAACCAGCCCAGCAGCCACACGTCCCAGGTGTTGTTGTTGAGCGAGTAAACGCCAATGGCGCAAAACAGCACGATGGCCGGAAACAGCCAGCGGTAGGGCACTTTCAGCAGCCGCACCCAGATGCCGATGAGCGGCAGATTGAGGATGACCAGCATCAGATTGCCGATCCACATGCTGGCGACCAGGCCCCAGAAGAGATCCGGGTTGCCCGTCATCACCTGCGGGCCGGGCTGAATGTCGTGAATGGTCATGGCGCCCACCATCAGCGCCATCACGGCATTGGGCGGAATGCCCAGAATCAGCAGCGGAATGAAGGATGTTTGCGAGCCTGCGTTGTTGGCCGACTCCGGCGCGGTCACGCCACGGATGTTGCCCTGGCCGAAGGGCACCTCTCCCGGGCGCAGGCGCGTTTTCTTTTCGACGGTGTAGGCGGCAAAGGCCGAGAGCATGGCGCCGCCGCCGGGCAGCACGCCCAGCGCCGCGCCCAGCGCCGTGCCGCGCAGCATGGCGGGCATCATCAGGCGGAAGTCTTCCCGGGTGGGATACACGTGTTCCAGCTTGCCCGTGAAGACTTCGCGCTTTTCAGTGTGCGAGAGGTTGGAGATGATTTCGCCATAGCCGAAGATGCCCATGGCAATCACGATGAAGCTGATGCCGTCGCTCAGCTCCGGCACGTCGAACGTGTAGCGCATCACGCCCGAATTCACGTCCGTGCCCACCATGCCCAGCAGCAGGCCCAGAACGACCATGCCCACGGCCTTGAGCAGCGAGCCGGAGGCCAGCACCACCGCGCCGGCCAGCCCCAGCACCAGCAGCGAGAAGTATTCGGCCGCGCCGAACTTGAAGGCCAGCTCCGCCAGCGGCGCCGCGAAAGCCGCCAGCGTGAGCGTGCCCACGCAGCCGGCGAAAAACGAGCCAATGGCCGCCGCCGACAGCGCCGGCCCCGCGCGCCCGCGCCGCGCCATCTGGTAGCCGTCAATCACCGTGACCACGGACGAGGCTTCGCCCGGCAGGTTCACCAGAATGGCCGTGGTGGAGCCGCCGTACTGCGCGCCGTAGTAAATGCCTGCCAGCATGATCAGCGCTGCCGTGGGGGGCAGCCCGTAAGTGGCGGGCAGCAGCATGGCAATGGTGGAAACCGGCCCAATGCCGGGCAGCACGCCAATGAGCGTACCCAGCAGGCAGCCCACCAGCGCGTACAGCAGGTTTTCAACCGTGAAGGCGACGGAAAAGCCCAGCGACAGGTGCCCTTGCAGTTCCATCAGGGCGGGAGCGAAACCCGCCGCCCACTGACTCAGAATTTCCATTTTTCTTGTTGTTGCGGCTATCGGGGCCTGATCACCCGGAAATGAAAGCGGGCCAAACCTGGAACGGCAGCTTCAGCCCCACGACGAAAGCGCCCCAGCAACCCAGCGCCAGGACGGTGGCCAGCGCCAGCGATTCCTTCAGGCGCGATTCGCGGCTGGCCAGCGACGCCACCAGCACCAGCGTGTACACCGCAGCGATCAGGCCCATCGGCGGCAATCCCAGCCAGGGCGCGCCGCCCAGCAGCACGCCAAACAGCACGTTGGCCAGCGTCACGAAAAACAGCGGCCGCCAGGCCCAGCGCCCGACCGGCTCGCCGTCGGCGGTCTCAATAACCAGCGCCTTGAAGGCGATCACGGCCCCCAGCGCCGCCAGCAGCGCGCCCAGCGCCATGGGAAAGTAGCCCGGCCCCATGCGCGCCGTGCTGCCCAGTTCGTAATCCGTGGCGCCCCATGCAAAGCCCAGGCCAATGGCGATGAACAGCAAGCCGGCGAAAAAATCCTTCTGGCTTTTGATGAGCACGGCTTTCTTCTCCTCGCTCGTGTGTGAATGAATGGGGGCGATTGTTGCCAGCCGCATGAATGTTTTTCTTGTGGATGCCACCTATGAATTCATAAGCAGTGGCGCATCGCGCGCCCTGCCGGAAGGGAGGGGGCGGCGGACGGGCAGCGCCGCGCCAGCCGTTCGTAGCGGCCCTTTCAAGCCAGCACGCGGCCCGGGTTCATGATGTTTTGCGGATCCAGCGCGCCCTTGATGGCGCGCATCAAATCCAGCGCCACGGCGGGCTTGTAATGCGGCAGCGTGTGCGCCTTGAGGCTGCCCACGCCGTGCTCGGCGCTGATGGAGCCGCCGTGCGCCTTCACGCTGCCATAGACGATTTCGTTGATGCGCTCTTCTTGCGTGCGCAGGAATTCGGCGGCATCCGCGCCTTCGGGCGCTTGCACGTTGTAGTGCAGGTTGCCGTCGCCCAGGTGGCCGAAATCGACCAGGCGCACGCCCGGTATGGCCTGGGTGAGCAGCGCGTCGGTGGCTTGCACGAATTCGGGAATGCGCGAGATGGGAATGCTGATGTCGTGCTTGATGTTCAGCCCCTCGGCGGCTTGCGCCAGCGGCACGCTTTCGCGGATGTGCCACAGGTTTTTGGCTTGCGCCAGGCTTTCGGCCACCACGGCGTCGCTCACGCAGCCCGCTTCCAGCGCGGCTTCCAGCAGGGCCTCAAAGCGCGCGCGGGCGTGGGCCTCGCTCTCGTCGTCGGAATTTTCCAGCAGCACGCACCAGGGGCTGCCTTGCCACAAGGGCACGCGCAGCTGCGGGTAGTGCCGGTCCACCAGCTGGAGCGCAAATTGGCACATGGCCTCAAAGCCAGTCAGGCTGGAGCCGAGAAACTTTTGCGCCAGCCCCAGCAAATCAACGGCGGCGGCAATCGATGGCACGGCGGCCCAGGCCGTCAGCCGCGCGGCAGGCAGCGGATAGAGCTTGAGCGTGGCGGCCGTGATCAGCCCCAGCGTGCCTTCGCTGCCGATGTAGAGGTTGCGCAAGTCATAGCCCGTGTTGTCCTTGCGCAGGCCCGTCAGGCCGTTCCAGATGTCGCCTTGCGGCGTGACCACTTCCAGCCCCAGGCACAGCTCGCGCGCGTTGCCGTAGCGCAGCACTTGCGTGCCGCCCGCGTTGGCGGCCAGATTGCCGCCGATGGTGCAGCTGCCTTCGGCCGCCAGGCTCAGGGGAAAGAGCAGGCCTGCGTCACGCGCGGCTTGCTGCACGTTTTGCAGCACGCAGCCGGCTTCGGCGGTCATGGTGAGATTGGCCGCGTCAATGCCGCGCACGGCATTCAGGCGCGTGGTGGAAAGCACGACCTGGCGGCCGCTGGCATCGGGCACGGAGCCGACCACCAGCCCCGTGTTACCTCCCTGCGGCACGATGGCCACGCCATGCGCGGCGCACGCGCGCACGCAAGCGGCCGCCTCCGCCGTGCTGCCGGGGCGCAGCACGGCCAGCGCCTTGCCGCGCATGCGCTGGCGCCAGTCCTGCTCCCAGGCCGAAAGATCACCTTCAGTGAGCACGTGTTCGGCGCCAATGGCGCTGCGAAAAGTATCGAGAACAGGATGGGACATGAATATCTGGCTATTTGCAGTGGGAGAAAAAAGGAAAGGCTGATTTTCAAGCGCCCGCCGCTTCCTGCCTGGCGGTCTGCGTGGCCTGCGCAGCCAGCCGGCCCGCCTTCAGCCGCGCCCGGATGTGCAGCACGCACGCGGCAAACAGCCCCAGGCACAGCAGCGCCTCGCCCAGCGCCAGCCAGCGCGCAGGCGCGCCTTCTGTCGTGGCGCGCACCACGCCTTCGGTGAAATACAGCCACAAAAACAGGCTCACCCAGCGGTAGGTATAGAGCCGGTAGCGCCACAGCCCCCCCAGCGGCAGCAACACGGGCAGCGCCTTCAGCGCCACCCACGAGCCGCCTGGCCGCAGCGGGGCCAGCCACAGCTCCCAGGCCAGCGCCAGCAGCGCCAGCGCCAGCACGCAGGCCACGGCGGCAGCGCGCGTGGCGCGCGCGGCAGGCGAAGGCCGGGCGGGGCAGGGCGCGCAAGCTGGCAAAGGAGCGGAAACAGCGGTCATGACAAGGCGGCGGGCATCATACCGGCCTGCATTGATGCGTGGATGGACAGTCTGGCCGCACCCGGATGGGCAGGCACAGACGCCAGGGCCAGCAGCGCAAGAAGAGCGGGTCGGCCGCTTCTTGCATTAAAAAACAGAGCAAATCCAGAAGGCCGAAAAATGGCTTCTGCGCCCGTTCCACTAGGACCTCATGCTATCGATGCAGGAGCGAAATAAGCTTCTCCATCCTTGGTAAACAGCTTCTGCAACCCGCCCTTTTCGACATGCCGCTGCCTGGCGCGCCACGTTGCTCCGGGCGCAAGCCGCGCTGGCCCGCTGGCTGAATGGCGGCCCCGGCAGCAATGACAAATCAGATGCGGCATGAAAGATTGAAGCAATGGCTGCCACGAATTTCAGAAAGCTGATTTTTGTCGCGCGCATGACGCTGGCGGCTTTGATTGATGAGCTGGCCTCGTTGCCTCTGCGCATCCGGCACAGTCTTTCGCCTGAAAATGGTTTTACCCGCCTGGCTGCACGTCATTAACCAATTGAATGTCACTGCTTTCACAAAACGCCGGAAAACAGCCGGCGCCCATGCGAAATAAACCCCATATTGATGCATGCGGACACTTTTGGTGGCGCTGTCGATGATTCAAAAAAGAACAGCGTTTAGAAAAAGGCTCTTGCACCCTTGATTGGCGCCTGGCCTGGAGCCAGACGGCAAAGCGAAGCGGGTTTTTGAAGGGGGCAGACTGGCGCGGAAAACGGCGTGGAAAACGGCGTGGAAAACGGCGTGGAAAACGGCGCGGACAGGGGCGCGAGGCTTTCCGGCGCCAAGCCTTCCGATAATCGCCTGCTTCGCCACTCGAACATGCCGCGCACCATGCTCCTCACCATTGCCACCCGCGAAAGCCGCCTGGCCTTATGGCAGGCCGAACACGTCAAAACGCTGCTCCAGCAGCAAGGGCATGCGGCCTCCCTGCTGGGCATGACCACGCGCGGCGACCAGATTCTGGACGTGGCGCTGAGCAAAGTCGGCGGCAAGGGCCTGTTCGTGAAAGAGCTGGAAACGGCGCTGCATGAGGGCCGCGCCGATCTGGCCGTGCACTCGCTCAAAGATGTGCCCATGGAGCTGCCGCCCGGCTTCGCGCTGGCCTGCGTGATGCGGCGCGAAGACCCGCGCGATGCCTGGGTGTCGCCCGGCTGCGCCAGCCTGGAGGAGCTGCCGCCGGGCGCGGCCGTTGGCACTTCCAGCCTGCGCCGCACCGTGCTGCTGCGCGCGCGGCTGGCGGCGCTGGGGCGGGCTGACGTGCGCATTGAGCCGCTGCGCGGCAACCTGGACACGCGCCTTCGCAAACTGGACGAAGGGCGCTACGCCGCCATCGTGCTGGCTGCCGCCGGCCTCAAGCGCCTGGGACTGGGCGGGCGCATCCGCCGCCTTTTTTCTACTGACGAAATGCTGCCTGCCGCAGGGCAGGGCGCATTGGGCATCGAAATTTGCGAAGGCCGCGCTGATGTGCAAGCCGCGCTGGCACCGCTGGCGGATCAGGCCACCTGGCTGGCCGTGGAGGCCGAGCGCGCCGTCAGCCGCGCCTTGGGCGGCAGTTGCTCCATGCCGCTGGCCGCCCATGCCACGCTGGAAGGCGGCGCCATGCGCCTGCGCGCCGCCTGGGGCGATCCGCAGGGACAGCCGCGCCTGGTGACCGCGCAAGGCAGCGCCGCCGTCGCCACGCAGGCCGAAGCGCGCGCCCTGGGCCAGCGCGTGGCGGCCGATTTGCAAGCGGGCGGCGCCAGGCCCTGAAAACCTTTCCAAAGTCAGGCCGTGGGGCAAAAAGCGCGGCCTTGGAAATCCTCGCCGTGTCACAAAACCCGCTTGTGATTCGCGCCGCGCAGCCCCCGATCCGCCGCCCCCACAGCCAGATGGCAGCGGGATCTGTGCGACTGCTTGCGACTGACGCCGGAGCAAGTGGCGGTATGCCCGCCATGCGGCATTAAAAACAGGAGCGGATTTGATGGGGCAAAAATGCCTTTCTGCGCACGTCCTACTAGGACGTTGTGCTATGAATAAAGGAGCAAAAATATCCCTTCGTTATCGCTTTAAACGCTATAGCCCGCTCTTTCCGCACTTGCAACCAGGTTGCGGGCAGGCTCCGGACTTTGGTGAAAAAACAGCAGGATCAGCACAGCTCTTTTGGCGGCGGCCTTGTGTGACGGGTATTTTTCAAACACGGCAAAAATGCTTTTTGCAAATATGGGCATTGCGGCTTTGAAAATGGCGGTTTTCGTGCGTTGAATGGCCCTTGAACCGGGGTGCACGGCGCCGCGCGCGGGACGAGCGGGGCCGGTGCACAGGCAATGGCGTGACAAAATGCGCGGAAATCCGTTTGGACGGAAATCTCTTTTTGTTTTTCCCTTCCGTTTTTCGAGTAGTTGACGATCATGACCGAGCCTCTTTGCCCCCGCGCCCTCATTACCCGTCCGGAGCCTGAAGCCAGCCGCTGGGTGCAGGCGCTGGCCTCGCGGGGAGTGCCCGCGCATGTGCTGCCGCTCATCGCCATTCAGCCCGTGCCGGATGCAGCGGCGCTGATCGACACATTTGCACGTCTGGGCAACTATTCGGCGCTGATGTTTGTGAGCGGCAATGCGGCGCGGCACTTTTTCATGGCCTTCAAGCGCTTTGCGCCCAAGTTGCTGGAATCGGGCTTGCTGGAGATGGCCGCCTGGTCGCCTGGCCCCGGCACCAGCGCAGTGTTGCGCGAATGCGGCTGGCCTACGGCGTTGATCGTGCAGCCTGCGGCGGATGCGCCGCAATTCGATTCCGAATCGCTATGGCAGAGCGTGCGCGAAAACGTGCGCCCCGGCGAGCGCGTGCTGATCGTGCGCGGCGGCGATGCCCAGGGGCGCAGCCAGGGGCGCGACTGGCTGGCCGAGCAGCTGACGGAGGCGGGCGTGACAGTGGAGCAGGTGGTGGCCTACTGCCGCACCGCGCCCATCTTCAGCGCCGAGCAGAAGGCGCTGGCACGCCAGGCGGCGGGCGATGGCACGGTGTGGGTGTTCAGCAGCTCCGAAGCCATTTCCAACCTGCGCAAGTCCGCGCCCGGGCAAAACTGGCAGAAGGCCCGCGCGCTGACCACGCATCCGCGCATCGCGCAGGCAGCGCGCGAGGCGGGCTTTGGCACAGTGCGCGAGTCCCGCCCTGTCATGCAGGCCGTGGTGCAGGCGCTGCGCTGCTGGGACGAGCCGCAGCAGGAGCCTGCGCAGGAGCAGGACGCGCCGCAGCCCTGAAAAAGCGGCGCACATGAAAATAACGCCCGGATCCCGTCAGATCAATGGTTTGAAAATCGCTGAAATCCGCTCGCCAGAGCGGGCGATTGGTCATATTGGAGATGCGCTGGATTGACTGGGCGATGTGTCTTTCAAGACGCAGATTGCCGGATAAATCCGGCAATAATTTGCCGCCTGTCGCTTTCGCCTCGTCATTATGGGTGATTTTCAAGGTATCCAGCGCATGACGGCAGGCGGGAGTTTTCAGATTCGCCATTGCGCCATGCCGGGCGTGGGTTTGTCTGGCGCTATTTCTTCGATAGGCTTGCATGAAGCGCTGGCGCGCGCCTGAAAGACGCCGCTGTTTCAGGATGCTGACAGGGCATTCAGGGTATTTGCAATGCCGCGCCGGATTTTGAATGCGCTTGAATGAATGGCTGAAACGGATATCGCCAGAGCGCATGGCGATGCTGGAAATGGATATTTTCTGTTGTTTGCGGCGCTGGGCGTTTGCCGGTTTGCATCAAGCTGAAAAAGGCAAAAAGGCAAAAACGGCAGCGCTGGAGATTTAGCGGCTAGCCAGCTGCGGCAGCATCCAGACGGGAGTAAGGCCCGCAGGCAGGGGCGGCAGGCGGCCCAGGTCGGTGCGGCTTTCGCGGGGGCTGTGAAAGTCGCTGCCGCGCGAGGCGGCCAGGTTGAATTCCCGGGCGATGCTGGCGTAGTGCGCGATTTCGGCCGGGGTGTGGCTGCTGGTGACCACTTCAATGCCATGCCCGCCATGCGTCTTGAATTCGGTAAACAGCGCGTATTTTTCGACGGGCGTGAGCCGGTAGCGCGCCGGGTGGGCGATGACGGCCACGCCGCCTGCCTGCGTGATCCAGCCTATGGCCTCGCTCAGCCCGGCCCAGTGGTGGGGCACATAGCCGGGCTTGCCGGCGGTGAGGAAACGGCGGAAGACTTCGCCGTTGTCGCGGCACACGCCGGTTTCAATCAGAAAGCGGGCGAAATGGGTGCGGGCGATGAGGGCGGGGCTGCCCGCATGGCGCAATGCGCCTTCGTAAGCGCCTGAAATGCCTGCCTTGGCCAGCCCTTCGGCCATCTTCTGGGCGCGGGGGCCGCGCCCGTCACGGTTGGCGGCCAGGCCGCGCGCCAGGGCGGTGCTTTCCGCCGGGTCAAAGCCCAGGCCGACGATGTGGACGGTATCGCTTGCGAAGCTGACGGAAATTTCCACGCCGGTGAGATAGCGCATGCCGCAGGCGCTGGCGGCGGCATGCGCGCGCGCCTGACCGCTGATGACGTCGTGATCGGTCAGCGACCACAACTGCACGCCGTTGGCAGCGGCGCGCTCGGCCAGCGCTTCAGGCTCCAAGGTGCCGTCAGAGGCAGTGGAGTGGCTGTGCAGGTCGGCATTGAGTTCGGGTGAGAGGGGGGAGATGGAGGTTTTGGGGCGGCTGATGTTCACGTAGGCATTCTAGGAGGAAGGCAAGGGCGGACAGGCCTGGAAAACCACCTAAACGAAGGGCTGAAAAAGCTTTTTTCCGCTTTGGAATTGATAGCAGGAAAACACGCGTGGACTAGGACGTGAAGGCGTTTTGATGCTTGCCCAGTCAGATGTCATGGATGTATTTGCAAATCATTTTCTTTCTTGGAAAGGTTTGGAGCCTGTTTTGCTTCTCACGGCCAGATTGCAAACAGGCGCTTAGCGGGGGCCTAGCCTTCAGCGGCCGGGCGGCTGCTGGGCGGCGCGGGCGGCAGCAGGGTTTGCGCCGCGCTCTCGGGCAAGGCTTCCACTTGTTTGAGGGCGCGGTGCATCACGTTGCTGCGCGTTTGCGCCTGCTCGAGCGTGTTGAGCACGGTTTGCGTCTGGCTGCGGATGCGCGTGAGCACGTCGCCGAATTTGCCGAATTCGGTTTTCACCGCGCCCAGCACCTGCCAGACTTCGCTGCTGCGCTTTTGCAGCGCCAGCGTGCGAAAGCCCATTTGCAGGCTGTTGAGCATGGCCAGCAAGGTGACGGGGCCGGCCAGGGTGATGCGGCATTCGCGCTGCAAGGCTTGCAGCAGGCCGGGGCGGCGCAGGGCTTCGGCATACAGGCCTTCGGCGGGCAGAAAGAGGATGCCGAAGTCGGTGGTGTGCGGCGGCTGCAGGTATTTGTCGGCCATGCTGCGCGCTTCTTGCCGCAAGCGCGCTTCCAGCGCGCGGGCGGCGGCTTCGGCGGCAGGCGCATCGGCTCTTTGCTGGGCGTCCAGCAGGCGCTCGTAGTCTTCGGTGGGAAATTTGGCATCGATGGGCAGCCAGACGCTTTCGCCGTCTTCGCCCCGGCCCGGCAGGCGGATGGCGAAGTCCACGGCCTGGCGGCTGCCGGGGCGCGTGGCCACTTGCGCGGCGTATTGCTCCGGTGTGAAGACCTGCTCGAGCAGGCCGGCCAGCTGCGCTTCGCCAAAGATGCCGCGCGTTTTCACGTTGGCCAGCAGGTGCTTGAGATCGCCCACGCCTTGCGCCAGCGTGTGCATTTCGCCCAGGCCGCGATGCACTTGCTCCAGCCGCTCGGCCACTTGCCGGAAGCTCTCGCCCAGGCGCTGCTCCAGCGTGGTTTGCAGTTTTTCATCGACGGTGCGGCGCATTTCGTCCAGTTTTTCGGCGTTGCCTTGTTGCAGGCGGGCCAGCTCTTGCTGCAAGGCGCCGCGCACTTCCTGCAAACGGCGGGCGTTGTTTTCGCTGAGCGATTGCAGTTGCGTGGCCAGCGTGTCGGCCAGCGTTTTTTGCAGCAGGGCCAGCTGCTGGGCGAAGGCGTCTATCTGCGCATTTTGCGTGCGGGTGGCTTCGGCGTTTTGGCGGGTGATGGTTTGCTGAAAGGCGGTGAGCGCGTGCAGGCTTTCTTGCCGCCCTTCGCGCGCGCCTTGGGCGATTTGCTGGCGCAGTTCGCGCTCCAGGCGCACGGAGGTTTCACGCTGCTCCTGCGCATGCGTGGCAGCCTGTGCGGCAGCGCTTTGGGTCAGCAGCTGCATGTCTTGCAGCGAAGGTGCATCCGCCGCGCGCTGCGGCCTACGCAGCAGCACGGCGATGAGCAGCGCAGCATTCAGCAGGCCCAAGGCCAGGGCGGCCCAGAAAAGAAAAGCAGGGTGGTTCATGGAAATGAAGCGAGCCGGTCCGGTCTCAATGACTGCCGTGGTGCGCCCGGATGGCGGCCACGATGCCCAGGGTGAAAAGAAGGGCGGCGGCCAGTTGCACGCCATCAGGCCAGGCGCGCGCCCAGAGCGCGTCGTAACACAGCGCGAAGAGGGTTTCGCTCACGATGAGCTGCCCGCACAGGCTAGCGGGCAGGCGCTGGCTGGCGACGTTCCACAGCACGGTGGCCAGCCAGCTTGCGCAAAAGCCGATGGCGAAGGCCACCAACAGAAAAACGCCCAGGCCGGGTGTGGCGGCCAGCCGCGTGGCGGGCGTGCCGGCGGCCAGCCACATGAGCGCGCCGCCCAGGCCCGTGGCCACGCCCAGCCAGTTGGTCCAGTCGCGGGCGCCGACATCAGGGTGGCGCTTGAGCCAGGCGGCGTTGAGCAGCGCGAAGGCCGTCCAGCTTGCCAGGCCGCCGCAAGCCAGCGCCAGGCCTGCGGCGTCTAGGCGGCCCGTGGCTGCGTGTTGTGCGCTGTGCAGTCCCATCAGCCACAGGCCTGCCGCCGTGAGCGCCAGCCCCGGCAGCAGGGCGGCCCAGCGCAGGGATTGGGGCTTGCCCAGCAGCATCACCCAGATGGGCACGGTGCCCATGATGAGCGCGGGCAGCGCCACGCCCAGCCGCCGGATGGACAGCACGACCAGCAGGTAGTAGCCCGTGAAGCCCAACACCGACAGCGCCAGCGCCGCCAGCCAGTGCCGCAAACCGGGCAGACGGCTGGGAGCGAAGCGCCAGGCCATCATGAGCAGCGCCGTCAGGCCATAAACGATGAAGCGGGCCGCGCTGACATCCAATGCCGAAAAAGCCGGAACCACGCGCGGCGCCAGAAAGGAAAAGCCCCAGAACGCGCCCGCGCCCAAGCCCGCAAAAACGCCAATCCACATGCTTAGAGCTTCGCCCGAAAACGTTCATTTGCACACGCGCAACTCCTGAAAGGATAGCAGCGAATCAGGGCCGCGTAACGGGCTGGCCAGCGTTGAAAGCAGGTTCAGTGACCCAACTCAATACCTTGTATTACGGAGCGCTCCAGCCCTGTGCTGTTCCTTCGTTTTGACGGAAGGCATATTTACAATGAGAAGTGATCTTCTCCCACTCACAAGAAAGAGACAAAACCATGAGTACAGCACAAGCCATTTTGGAGCAGTACGGCCCGCGCGAGGCCATGGAATACGACGTGGTGATCGTTGGCGGCGGCCCCGCCGGCCTGTCAGCCGCCATCCGGCTCAAGCAGCTGGCCGCCCAAGACGGAAAAGAGCTTTCTGTCGTGGTGCTGGAAAAAGGTTCGGAGCCGGGCGCGCACATTCTTTCAGGCGCCATCATGGATCCGCGATCGCTGAACGAGCTGATCCCCGACTGGAAGGAAAAAGGCGCGCCGCTGAACCAGCCCGTCACGGACGAAGCCTATGTCTTTCTGAACCGCAACGGCGGCGGCGCGCGGGTGCCCGGCGTGCTGCTGCCGCCTTTTGCCGACAGCCACGGCTGCTACATCGTCAGCCTGGGCAACGTCACGCGCTGGCTGGCCGCGCAGGCCGAAGAGCTTGGTGTGGAAATCTTCCCCGGCTTTCCCGCCGCCGAAGTGCTGTATGACGAAGAAGGCCGCGTCAAGGGCGTGGCCACGGGCAACATGGGCGTGGGCAAAGACGGCGAGCCGACCGAAAACTTCCAGCTGGGCATGGAGCTGCTGGGCAAATACACGCTGTTTGCCGAAGGCTCGCGCGGCCAGCTGGGCAAGCAGCTCATCGCCCGCTACAAGCTCGACGCCGAAAGCGACCCGCAAAGCTACGCCATTGGCATCAAGGAGCTGTGGGAAATCGACCCTTCGCGCCACACCCCCGGCTTTGCCATGCACACCGCCGGCTGGCCCATGGACGAAATGACCTACGGCGGCGCCTTCATGTACCACGCCGAAAACAACCTGATGTATTGCGGCTTCGTCATTGGCCTGAACTACACCAATCCCTACCTCAGCCCCTTCGAGGAATTCCAGCGCTGGAAAACGCATCCGCGCATCAGCTGGTATTTCACCGACGACCACGGCAACGTGAACGCCAAGCGCGTGTCCTACGGCGCGCGCGCCATCACCGCTGGCGGCGTGTTGTCGCTGCCCAAGCTGGTGTTTCCGGGCGGCGCGCTGCTGGGCTGCAACGCGGGCTTTCTGAACGTCAGCCGCATCAAGGGCGCGCATGCGGCCATCAAAAGCGGCATGCTGGCCGCCAAAGCCGCCTATGACGCCGTGACGCAAGGCCGCCAGCAAGACGAACTCACCGATTACCCGCGCACCTTCTACTCAAGCTGGCTGTATGCCGAGCTGGAAAAAGACCGCAACTTCAAGAACTGGTTCAAGAAGGGCCTGACGGTGGGCAGCCTGATGAACGGCTTCGAGCAAATGGCGCTGCGCGGCCACATGCCCTGGACGCTGCACCGCCACCAGCCTGACCACGTGCAGCTCAAGCCCGCTGCCCAGTGCCAGCCCATTGATTACCCCAAGCCTGACGGCAAACTTACCTTTGACCGCCTCTCGGGCGTTTTCATCAGCAACACCAGCCACGAGGAAAACCAGCCCTCGCACCTCACGCTGAAAGACCCCGATGTGCCCGTGAAGGTGAACCTGGCCAAATACGCAGGCCCCGAGGCGCGCTACTGCCCCGCCGCCGTGTACGAATACGTGCCCGACGAAACCAAAGGCGGCAACGCCCAGCGCCTGCAAATCAACGCCTCCAACTGCCTGCACTGCAAAACTTGCGACATCAAGGACCCCACGCAAAACATCGTGTGGGTTGCGCCCGAAGGCGGCGGCGGTCCCAACTATTCAGGCATGTAAAGCCATATGACCCTCAAATACACACCAGAGCATCAATGGCTGCGCGTGGACGATGCGGCGGCGGGCATAGCCACCGTAGGCATCACGATTCATGCGCAAGACGCGCTGGGCGATATCGTTTACGTGAGGTGCCCTGATGTGGGCCAGGTCATTGCCAAGGATGCCATCGCCGCTGTGATTGAGTCCGTGAAAACCGCCGCAGACGTTTTCATGCCCGCTTCGGGTGAAATTGTCGAAACCAATGCCAGCGCCCTGGCAGCCAATCCAGCCCTGCTCAACACCGACCCGATGGGGGCGGGCTGGATTTTCAAGGTCAGACTGAGCGATCCATCCCAGCTGGAAACTCTGCTGGATGAAGCGGACTACCTGGCACTGACGCGAGCGCTTTAAGAGCCTGTTGACGGTCGGCTGTGAACAGGTTTTATGCAACCTGAAAGGGTTCCCCGACTTTCAAGCGCCTGTTTCAGGCGCTTTTTTATGCCTGCGGGAATAGCTGTCTGCGTTGGAAACATGCCAACGCGAAAAGCAGAAAGCGGGTTTTGAGCTGCTGCGCGAACCGGTTTCGACGCTTCTCTTTGTTGTGAGCAGAGGCGAATTGCCAAGCATCCAGGAAAACGCGTCCGGATGCGCTGGAAATGGACGCAAGCGCCAGGCAGTTGCGTATCTTTTGTTTCAAGGTGCCTGTTTTATTTGCCTTGCAGCGGAATAGGCGCTTAAACTTCAGGCGTTTTTTTGCCCCATCTTCCTCCTGCCGGTGCTGTCATGCTGAACAAACTGCTGCTCCTGTGTCTGGCCTTGACGGCCTTTGCCGTCCATGCCTCGCCCGAGCAGGACCCACTGGCAGCCTTGCTGGCTAGCCGGGGGCTTTTGCCAGTCAGCACGCCGGTTAGCGGCCCATCCGTCAGCCCGGATCAAGCCAGCAAGCTGCTGATGACGGCGCTGGGGTTCAGCGGCAGCACCTACCGGATGGGCGGCACTTCGGTGGAAACGGGTTTTGATTGCAGCGGCTTTGTGCAGCACATGTACCGGGACGCGGTGGGTTTGAAACTGCCGCGTGATACCGCATCGCAAGCGGCGGCCACGCAACCCATTGACGCGGCTCATCTGGCCCCGGGCGATCTGGTTTTTTTCAATACGCAGCGCCGCGCCCATAGCCATGTGGGCATTTACGTGGGGGATGGCAAATTCATTCACGCCCCGCGCACGGGCGAGAAGGTGCGTCTGGAGAGCATGAATGCCCGTTATTGGCAGCAACGCTTTGATGGCGCGCGCCGCGTGTTGTCCGGCCTCAAGCCGCCTGTGCCTTCAGCCATTGCCGCTCCGTTGATGCCGCCGCCTTCATCGCCCACGGAAGCGGCCGAGTCGGCCATTGCCGCTGCTGAAAGAGCAGGCTTGCTGCCCCGGCGGTCGCGCTAAGAGCCTGATGCTGAAACGGCCAGCATGGCCGCGCGTCTGGCAGAACCCGCCCTTGGCATGACAGCGAGCGGCGAAGGGTGAGAAGCTGGCGCGACAAGTCGCCTGCGCATGCCTGGATTCATCAAAAACAGGAGCGAATTCGGGCGGGTTGAAATGCCGCTTCGCGCAGTTTCCACTAGGACATCATGCTATGAAACAAGGAGCTGAAATATCCCGTGCATTCGGGCCTTGTCCGTACGGTGCGCTCCATCCCGATTTGCTCTTTGAGGCCAGACCATGAACCCTTCCGAATCAGACATTCCCTTCAAGCCTGGCCTGGCCGCTGCGGGCATTCCCATGCGGGACGGCATCTGGCAGTGCCTGGACGCGAGCCAGGTGCAGGGCAGCAATGCCAGATACATGCGCATGTACGACCGCCTCGCCCGCTGGTACGACCTGGGCGAGCGCTGGATAGGCCGGCTGCTTTATGGCCGCTCCATCGCCCGCATGCGCCGCGAGCTGATGGCCAGCCTGCCCTGGCGGCCTGGCTGCCGGGCGCTGTATGTTTCCATCGGCACGGGCATGGATCTGGCCTCTATTCCGGCGGATCTGAACGCCATCCGCCTCATTGGGGCGGATCTGTCGCAGGGCATGCTTTGCCGCTGCCGCGCTGTCTGGGCGCGGAAAGCGCGCCTTGAGCTGGTGCGCTGCCAGGCGGAAGAGCTGCCGTTTCAGGATGGCGCTTTTGACATCGTTTTTCACGTGGGCGGCATCAACTTCTTCAGCGACCCGGCGCAGGCCGTGCGGGAGATGCTGCGCGTGGCCCGCCCCGGCGCGGCCCTGCTCATTGCGGACGAAACGGCTGAGCACATTGAGCGCCAGTACAAGCGCAGCCTTTTCACGCGCCGGGATTTCCGCGACGCGCGCTTTGACCTCTCCGCCATTGAAAGCTGCATTCCGCCCGGTGTTCTGAACCGCCGCACGCGCCTGCTCTGGCAGGGGCGCTTTTACTGCATTACTTTTTCCAAAGAAGGAGCGCGGCCATGCAACCCGGCCTGACGGGCATTTCCGAAACCATGCTCTGGACGCTGCACAACCGCGCCAGCGAAGCCGCCCGCCCTGACGGCTGTCTGCGCGATCCCATGTGCCTGCACATCTACCGCGCCCTGCATTACGACTACGAGCGCCACTTTGGCCATGCCGATGGCTCGCACGGCGTGCGCTCGCAGCTGTTTGATGAGCACCTGCGCATCTTTCTGGCCGCCCATCCCCGCGCCGCCATCGTCAATCTGGGCGAAGGGCTGGAAACCCAGCGTTACCGCATTGACGCGCCCGAGGCCCTGTGGATCAGCGTGGATGTGCCCGAGGCCCTTGCCATCCGCGAGCGTTTCATCCAGCCTGACGCGCGCCACCTGCACGTGCGCGCCAGCGCGCTGGACACCGCCGCCTGGTTCGGCGCCGTGCCGCCAGGGCGCCCCTGCTTTATCACCGCCCAGGGCCTGTTCATGTATTTCAGCGAAGAGGAAATGGCCCGCTTCGCGCGGGCGCTGGCGCAGCGTTTTCCCGGCGCCATCCTCATGTTCGACTACATCAGCCGCAGCCTCTCGCGCCGCACCTTGAGCAAGCATGGCTGGATGAAAACGCCCTACTACCGCACGCCGCCCATGCCCTGGGGCGTGAACCGCGACGAGCTGGAGCCGCTCTTTTCGCGCTGGCTGGGCCAGCCCGTGCGGGTGCACAACGTCACCTTTGTTTTTCCGCGCGGCCCCCTGCATTGGTTCATTCCCATGAGCGAGCATTACCTGCCCTGGCTGGCCAATCATTTCCCTGGCGTGTGCTGGCTGCAATTGCCGCAGGAAGGGTCGTCTGGCCAAGAGCCCGTTTCCACCTAGAAAAAAGCAGGCAGAACGGGGGCGCAAGGCGACAGGCGGGCTGGCGGCGGCGGGCTGGGCCTGGCCGTTTTTTCGCCAGCCGCTGCATGCCCGGCCCGCGCTTGCGGGCGATGGGCCGCGCGAAAAAGCGGCCTCTGGCGCCAGCGGATCACATGGCCTGGCGGGCCAGCCAGCGCTTGAGCGCAGGCAGCTGATTGACGCCGCTCAGCCCCCAGTTGCGCAGGGCGGCCAGCGGGGCGCTGTCCGGCTGGCCAAAGAGCTGTTGCAGCCCGTCGGTGGCGCACTGCATGGCGGCCACCGGCAGGGCGCGGGCGCGGGCGTAGCGGCGCAGCAGGCGGGCATCGCCCACGCTGCGCCAGTATTCGCGCTGCGCCAGCGTGGCGGCCAGGCAGGCCACATCGCCCAGGCCGGTGTTCAGGCCCTGGCCCGCAAGCGGGTGCATGGCGTGGGCGGCATCGCCCGCCAGCGCCCAGCTTTGGCCGGGACGGCCGGGCATGGGGCCGCTCCAGCGGCTGGCGCGGCCCAGCATGAGCGGCCAGCAGGCGCGTTCGCCCTCCAGCGCCAGCGCGCCCAGTGCGTGTTCGCTGGCGGCAGCGGCTTCTGCGGCGAAGGCTTCGGGCGGCAGCGCCATCAGCTGCGCCGCGTGCTCCGGGCGGGCAGACCACACCAGCGCCACGCGGCGGCCCGCCGGGCCATCCAGCGGCAGCAGGGCGGCGATTTCGCCCTCTGGCGTGAACCACTGCCGCGCCACTTGCTCATGGGGGCGCTCGCACGCCAGCCGCGCGGCCACGGCGTGCTGCGGGTAGGGCACGGCCTGCCAGCCCGCGCCCAGGGCTTCGCGCGTGGCGCTGTCGCGGCCCTCGCAAATCACCGTCAGCGGCGCAGGCACGGCCTCGGGCGTGACTTCAATGCCCGGCGCAAAGCGCACGGCCTCGGCCAGCAGGTTTTCCAGAACCGGCACATCCACGATCCAGTTCAGCGCCGGCACGCCCTGCATGGCGGCGGTAAAGCGCAACTGGCCGTGCTGGTCGCCGCGCACCTGCATCTCCATCACGGGCGTGGCGTGCTCCGGCGCGGGCCAGCAGCGCAGGCCGGCCAGCAGCTTTTGCCCGGCGGGGTTGATGGCGTAGGCGCGCACGTCAGGCGCTTTGGACGCACGCTCAGGCGGGGCCGTCAGCGCCACGCGCAGTTTTTCACGCGCCAGCAAAAGCGCCAGCACACGGCCCGTAATGCCTGCGCCGCGTATGCAGATGTCAGCTTGAAATGCACTCATGGCGGCGGATTTTAGGCGGGGCAGGGGAGCAGAAAACCCGAAAGCGCGGCCATTGAAGACGGAAAAACAGAATGGGCATGTTTCTCGCGGCAGGAAAGCGGGGTTTGCTGAAAATGCCGCACGGTGGTTGTTTTGCGAATGAGGTTAGTTACAATCGGCGCTTTTGAACCCTGTCCGGAAGGTGACACCATGTCTGATTTCATGCCCGAACCCGATGCTTATGATTGGCGCAATGACCCCAATCTGAAGGAGAAATGGAAAAAGCGCTTCGCCTTTTTCGACAGCGTGCCGCCCGTGCGAATGTTCAAAGGCTCGCCCGAAATGGCCGCCAGGCTCAAGGCCATGCCGTGGAAGGAGCGGCTGCTGGTTCTGAACAACTGGCTTGCCTTCTTTTTCACATTCATCTACGTCGGCTTTTTCCTGAAACTGTGGAAACAGGCGCTCATGATCTTTGGCCTGGCCATGCTGGCAGGCGTAATTGGCGTCATTTTCGACTTGCCTGACAATGTCGTTCGCGCCCTGGGTTTCGGCATTTCATATCTGTCTTCCTTGCGCGCCAATTACTGGTATTACCTGAGCAAGGCCAAGGGCAAGAATATTGGCTGGATGCTGTAATACTGGCGCCCGGCGTTGGCCGAATAAATGAGCGGGGAATTGGAAACCGGGAAAGCCGCGCGCGTTCCGGTTTCACTTGACCGCGCGCCTGGCGCAGCGCGGCGGCCAGTTTCCCGGCGGCTAGCAAAACTGCCTTGATGAAACGCCCGGCCCGCCCGCATTTCTGATGCCGCTCCCGCCCCGCCAGCGTGGGAGGGGCTGCACCTTGGGGCAGGCCGCGCTTGCCAAATGACATCAGAAACAGGAGCAAATTCAAAGGGTACAAAAAGCCGTCTCGCGCAGTGCCCACTAGGACCTCATGCTATGAATGAAGGAGCAAAAAGTGCTGCGTGCAGCAAAGCGGTATCCTGCACAGTCCGCGTTCGCTCCTGCGCGGCTTTTTCGCGTTTGCAACCAGATTGGAAACGGCAAAAAACGGCTTTTGACGAAAAGGCCCGATTTTCAGATTTCAGACTGAATGCTGCGACCCTTTGCTACTGCGTTCGCAAAGCTGGAAAATTGGGCGGGCGGATAAAAGCCGCCGCGCAGAAGGGCAACATTTATGCTGGCGCTTCAGGGGCGTGATTTCATTTCACGGGCAGGCGAAAAGCTCCGGGCGGCTATGCGCATGGCAATGGGCTTGCCTCAAATTCATCTGCCGCGCAATGTTTTCTGATGCCCGGAACTGCTGCCAAACTGCGCCAACCGAAATGACGGACCGCCATTCCGATATGGCTTTTGCCTGAAGTTGATTTGCGGGCCGAATTTCGCGGGCCAAATGGCATGGGCCGGTGCGGATGGCATTTGATTCAGGTGTTTTCAGATGGCTTCGTTCCATTTTCCGGTTTTCTTCTGTTTTCGCGCCGAAACATTGGAGCGGGGCAATTTTGCCGCTTTGATCAGCCCCTTTTGAATTGCTTGTACCGGCGCCGATTCACGGCGCTGAAAATGATCGGCCAGTATGAAAAACCGACCGCTTGTGCAATGACCGGTTTCTTGCGCAGCGTCAGCCAATCATCATTTGCATGAATCATGCACGGTCTGCCGGTTTGGCTGATGCGTCATGAAGAAATG
Organism: Ottowia cancrivicina; assembly: GCF_029813755.1. NCBI lineage: Bacteria > Pseudomonadati > Pseudomonadota > Betaproteobacteria > Burkholderiales > Comamonadaceae > Ottowia > Ottowia cancrivicina. The sequence goes on from NZ_JARVII010000019.1 coordinate 49,231, forward strand.
GGTGCGTGCGTTTTTGGCGATGGCCTGAATGGGAAAAGTTTTTTTCCGGAAGAAGCGGCATTCATTTTCATGGCCGGCAAGCGCAAGGGCATTTTTCAGGCATGCGCTTTCTGCCGCCTTTTCGCGCCTAGGGCCTGACCAGCAGCGCCACGGCGCGCGCTTCCATGCTTTCGCCCCGGCCCACGGGGCCGAGCTTTTCGGCGGTTTTGGCTTTCACGTTCACCTGTTCGGGTGCCACACCCAGGGCGCTGGCGATGCGCTGCGTCATGGCCGGGCGGTGGGGGCCGATGCGCGGGGCCTGGGCGATGACGGTGCAGTCCACATTGGCGATGCGCCAGCCGGCGGCGCGCACGCGGCGGGCGGCTTCTTGCAGCAGGGCGTGCGAATCGGCCCCGGCAAAGGCGGCATCCGTGTCGGGAAAGTGCGTGCCGATATCGCCCAGGCCCGCCGCGCCGAGCACGGCGTCGGTGATGGCGTGCAGCAGCGCGTCGGCATCTGAATGGCCCGCCAGGCCGTGGGTGTGGGGCACGTGCACGCCGCCCAGAATGAGCGGGCGGCCCGGGACGAGGGCGTGGGTGTCCCAGCCTTCGCCCACGCGCATGGGCGGCAAGTCAGCAGGGGCGGCAGAGGTGTTTTCAGGCAGGTTCATGGCGGGTTTGCAAAAGGGCGGCGGCCAGGGCGAAATCTTCCGGCCAGGTGACTTTGATGTTGTGGGCGCTGCCGCGCACCAGCAGCGGGCGGCTGCCAACGGCTTCCATTGCGCTGGCTTCGTCGGTGATGCCCGCAAAGCCGCTGGCCGCGCGCGCCGCCAGCGCGGCATGCAAGGGGGCGATGCGGAACATCTGCGGCGTTTGCGCCAGCCACTTGCCCTCGCGCGGCAGCGTGGCGGCGGCGCGCCCCGCAGCGTCAGCGGTCTTGAGCGTGTCAGGCAGGGGCATGGCCAGCAGGGCGCCAGACAGGCCGCCTTCTTCGTCTGCGCTGGCGGCATTCAGGCAGGCGTCGATCAGGCGGTTGATGAGCGCGGGGGTGATGAGGCAGCGGGCGGCGTCGTGCACCAGCACCCAGTCGCTGCCGGCCGCGCCGCGCTGCAAAAGGCGCGCCAGCCCGTTGAACACGCTTTCGGCGCGGCTGGCGCCGCCGCAATCGGCCAGCGCGAAAGCGTCATGGGGCAGGCGGTCAAGCAGGCGGGCGGCCAGCGCGTCATCGCCCGGCGCGGTCACGATCAGCGTCTGCGCAATGCGCGGCACGCCCGCAAAGGCCGCCAGCGTGTGCCACACCAGCGGCGCGCCGCCGATGGGCTGGTATTGCTTGGGCCGCCCCGCGCCCGCGCGCGAGCCGCTGCCCGCGCAGGGAATCAGGGCATGGCAGCGGGCAACGCGGCAGTTGGGAGCGGCGGATTTCATGGGCAGGGCAGAAGCTGGCGCGCAGCGCAAAAAGCGCGATTTTCATGGAAATGATATTGGCGGAAGATATGTATTTTTATTGATTTGCCGCATACAGCTTTGCCTGCCGCCCCGCCACCCCGCAAACACATTCGCGTTCCGCAAATCATCAAGGCCAAGCCAGGGCCGTATGGAAGAAAAACATGAAAAAAGACATGGCTGACAACTTTTTTGCTAACCCGCGCCCAGTCGAGGGACGCCTGCGGCAACTCTTCATGGCGCGGCCTGGCAGCTAGCCAGTCCATCTTTTGGAGTGGCAGAAAGCCTTGCCAGCGGTGGAATTTTCCCTATTCAAATGTATGAGCATTACTAACGCAACGGGTGTTGCAGAGGGCGGCGGCGAGTTTTGGGAACGGCACACTTGATTGATCTGGCAAAAACCGCCATGCTCGGCTTACGATGGATTCCGCTATTTAAACGAGTGACCACTTACGGAAAGGAGCGAAGCGATGCAACTGGAACATTTGTCAATCGACGGGCGGCGC